>NZ_JBNPOQ010000005.1:0-154846 GCF_050315235.1 Bariatricus sp. SGI.019
CATACCTTTAGCAAGGCCCAGTGGCTCAGTTGGTTAGAGCGCCGCCCTGTCACGGCGGAGGTCGAGAGTTCGAGTCTCTTCTGGGTCGTCCGTATCGAATGATACGACATTAAAATTTAATATGGGATCATAGCTCAGCTGGGAGAGCATCTGCCTTACAAGCAGAGGGTCATAGGTTCGAGCCCTATTGGTCCCACTTAAACAAATTTGGATGGATTCCCGAGTGGCCAAAGGGGGCAGACTGTAAATCTGTTGGCGACGCCTTCGAAGGTTCGAATCCTTCTCCATCCATTAGATGTTGAAAGAATCAACTGTTTGCTGAAACCAAAACGGTTCGAATCCTTCTCCATCCACTAGGTGATAATTTTTCATCTATAGCCATCAGGCTTGTGCCGATGTGGCTCAATTGGCAGAGCAGCTGATTTGTAATCAGCAGGTTATCGGTTCGAGTCCGATCATCGGCTTAGTCTTGAAAAAGACATTAATTTCATATCGCGGGGTGGAGCAGTCTGGAAGCTCGTCGGGCTCATAACCCGAAGGTCGTAGGTTCAAATCCTGCCCCCGCAACTCGCACAGCAATGTGCATTCGCCCAGATAGCTCAGTCGGTAGAGCAGAGGACTGAAAATCCTCGTGTCGCTGGTTCGATTCCGGCTCTGGGCATTTTATTTACTAAATATTATAAGGGCGTGTAGCTCAGGTGGTAGAGCACTTGACTTTTAATCAAGTTGTCCGGGGTTCGAATCCCCGCACGCTCAGTTAAACTCTTTAAGGAATGTATCTTTAAAGAGTTTTTTTTACTTGACAATTAGTATATTTTCAAGTATATTGATTCATAATAAAAGGGAGTAACTGGCGTTGATTAATATGTCGGCGTTTGCGATGTCGTCAATACGATGAATAATCATCCGTATCGTAATGAAATGGTGAGACTTTTATTGCATAAGTATTAATTTATGCAATAGGAGTCTTTTTTCTTCTATTGCGAGAAAGTGAGGTTGAATGATGTTAACAAATGAACAGGCAAGACAGAATCAAAAGAAATATGGATTTAATGAATTGGTGGAAGGGAAGAAAAAGAGTGTTTTTCAAATCTTTCTGGAGCAATTCAAAGATTTTTTGGTAATTATTTTAATTATAGCAGCAATTGTGTCAGGATTCCTGGGAGATGCAGAAAGTGCAATCGTTATTTTTGTTGTAATCACAATAAATGCCATTCTTGGAACCGTGCAGACAGTAAAAGCAGAGCAATCTTTAAATAGTCTTAAAAAGCTGTCAGCACCGGAAGCAAAAGTTATCAGAGATGGTGTGTTGATACAGATTCCATCCAGAGAAGTTACTGTGGGGGATGAAGTAATTATTGAAGCAGGAGATTGTATTCCGGCAGATGGGAAGCTTTTAGAATGCGCAAGTCTGAAAGTTGATGAGAGCGCATTGACAGGGGAGAGTCTTTCGGTTGAAAAGTCATTGGATGAAGTTCCAGAAGGAGCAGCACTTGGAGACCAGACGAATAAAGTTTTCTCCGGAAGTTTTGCTACTTATGGAAGAGCGACCTATGAAGTTACAGAGATTGGCATGGAGACGGAAGTAGGTAAGATTGCACGTTTATTAAAAACGACTTCAGAGAAGAGAACGCCACTTCAGATAAATCTGGATGATTTCGGAAGAAAATTATCTATTATTATTCTGGTATTTTGTGCAATATTATTTGGGCTAAATGTCATGAGAGGCGGATCTGTAGTTGATGCATTTCTATTTGCAGTGGCACTTGCGGTAGCAGCGATTCCAGAAGCCTTGAGTTCTATTGTAACGATCGTATTATCTTTTGGAACACAAAAGATGGCAAAAGAGCATGCTATAATCAGAAAACTACAGGCTGTAGAAGGGCTTGGGAGTGTCTCTGTTATTTGTTCAGATAAGACGGGTACTTTGACTCAGAATAAAATGACAGTTGAAGATTATTATGTAGATGAAAAGAGAATCTCTGCAGATAAGATTGATTTGAATCATGAGAATCAGGAGATGCTTCTTCAATATAGCATTTTATGTAATGATTCTACTAATACAGATGGTCAGGAGATTGGAGATCCAACAGAGACAGCTCTGATTAATCTTGGAAATAATTTGGGAATAGATGCCCTAAAAGTGAGAGAAAGCTATCCGCGTATAGCTGAGATTCCATTTGACAGTGATAGAAAGTTAATGTCTACAGAGCATAGATTTGCTGATAAGCCAGTTATGATTGTAAAAGGTGCGGTAGATGTTTTAGTTGACCGTATGAACCATATTAGAATTGGCGATACTGTAAGAGATATATCTGAAGAAGATAGAATGCGAATTGAATTACAGAATCTGGAGTTTTCCAGAGATGGATTGAGAGTCCTTGCATTTGCCTATAAAGAACTAGATATGGAACAGGAATTGACATTAGAAGATGAAAATGAGCTGACATTTCTGGGATTAATAGCGATGATGGATCCTCCGAGAGAAGAATCAAAAGCAGCTGTTGAAGAATGTATAAAAGCGGGAATCAAGCCGATTATGATTACTGGTGATCATAAGATCACGGCAGCGGCAATTGCGAAAAGAATCGGAATATTAAAAGATGATGCAGAAGCATGTGAGGGAGCAGTTATCGAAGATATGTCAGATGAGGAGCTTCAGGATTTTGTGGAAGGAATTTCTGTGTATGCCAGAGTATCACCAGAACATAAAATCCGAATTGTTCGGGCATGGCAGGAAAAGGGAAATATTGTTGCCATGACAGGAGATGGCGTAAATGATGCACCGGCATTAAAGCAGGCTAATATTGGTGTTGCAATGGGAATTACAGGAAGTGAAGTTTCAAAAGATGCTGCAGCTATGATATTAACAGATGATAATTTTGCTACAATTGTGAAAGCTGTTGAGAACGGTCGAAATATATATCAGAATATCAAGAATTCCATTCAATTTTTATTGTCTGGAAACTTTGCGGGTATCTTGACAGTATTATATGCATCACTGGCTGGACTTCCAGTGCCATTTGAACCTGTGCATCTTTTGTTCATTAATCTTCTTACAGATAGTTTACCGGCGATCGCATTGGGATTAGAGCCTCATACAGAAGAAGTGATGAAGCAAAAACCAAGACCAATGAACGAATCCATTTTGACAAAAAATTATCTTACCAGTATAGGAACAGAAGGTCTATGTATAGGAATCATGACTATCATTGGATTTTTAATAGGATATAGAATCAGTACCGCGTTAGCATGCACAATGGCATTTGGAACTCTGTGTACCAGTCGGTTAGTGCACGGATTTAACTGTAAGTCAGGAAGACCTGTTATCTTCACAAAACGATTTTTCAATAATATTTATCTGATAGGAGCATTTTTAATTGGGCTGATATTAATTACTGGGGTATTGACGATACCTGGATTACAAGGATTATTCAAAGTGGTAAGTCTGGATATTTATCAACTTCTGATAGTATATGGTTTGGCATTGTTGAATCTTCCTGTTATTCAGTTGTTAAAATGGATTCGAAGATAAAAAGGAGAAAGTATGAATATAAGTGATGAAGCAGTTAAGAAGATCAGAGGGTTGATTATATTTGCGGCAATTATTATAGCATGTTTTTGGAAATATGATGTCGTCATAAGTGTTTTGGCATTTATTTTTCATGTGATTTTTCCATTTGTTCTTGGTGGAGCAATTGCATTTGTACTTAATGTTCCGATGAATTTTATACAAAGGCATCTCTTTCCAGAGGATAAGATTGAAAAGAGAAAGGTTATAAAGAAGCTTGCACGTCCGTTAAGTATGCTGATTGTATTATTTTGTGTGATTGGAATTATTGTGTTGGTTATGTTTGTATTGATCCCTCAATTGGGAAATACTTTTGCCAATCTGGGAAATAGTATACAGGCGTTTATTCCGAAAATTCAGAAATGGGCAGAGACTTTATTCCATGATAATAAGGAAATTATGAATTGGGTAAATCATCTGGAATTTGATTGGAATAAGATTATGAATGCAGGAATCAATTTTTTGAAAAATGGAGCTGGCAGTGTCCTGGATTCTACGATTATGGCGGCAAAAAGTATAGTAAGCGGAATAGCAACATTCTTTATTGCCTTTGTTTTTGCAATCTATATTTTATTACAGAAGGAAAAATTAAGCATTCAGGCTAAGAAAGTGTTATTTGCCTTTGTGAGAAAAGGAAGAGCAGAAGCAACTTTAGAAGTGCTATCATTGACTTATAATACATTTTCCAGCTTTCTGACGGGACAATGTGTGGAAGCAATTATTTTGGGATGTATGTTTGTGATTACGATGTCAATCTTACGGTTGCCATATGCTCTGCTTGTAGGAATTGTGATTGCCTTTTCTGCATTAATCCCTATTTTTGGAGCGTTTATAGGGTGTATTGTAGGTGCATTTCTTATATTTATGGTAGATCCAATCAAAGCACTCATATTCATTATATTGTTTTTGATATTGCAGCAGATCGAAGGAAATCTGATCTATCCTCATGTGGTTGGAAGTTCTGTTGGTCTTCCTTCCATCTGGGTGTTAGCGGCAGTCAGTATTGGCGGCAGTCTTATGGGGGTAGTAGGAATGCTCATATTTATTCCTATTGTTTCAGTTGTATATGCATTATTCCGGGAAGTTGTATACTTAAAACTAAAGCAACGCAAGATAGATCCGGCAGATATTATTTAAAATGACAATAAAAAAGGAGATAGCGGAAATGATTTTCCACTATCTCCAGTTTATTTTAGTAATTTTCTACTTTTCTTTCAAAATAAGCCTTTGGATGAGCACATACAGGGCATACTTCCGGAGCTTCTTCTCCAATGTAAATATATCCGCAGTTTCCACATTTCCATCCAAGAGGAGCATCACCTTTGAAGGTTGTGCCTGATTTGTAGCTTTCAAGAAGCTTGTTGTAACGTTTCTCATGTGCAGCTTCTACTTCTGCAACAAGTTCGAATTTGGCAGCCAGTGCATCGAATCCTTCTTCTCTTGCCTCTGCAGCCATACGTTTATACATATCAGTCCATTCATAATTTTCTCCTGCAGCAGCGTCTGCGAGGTTCTCAGCTACATCACCAATTCCATGGAATTCTTTGAACCACATTTTTGCATGTTCTTTTTCCTGATTTGCAGTTTCTTCAAAGATATTTGCCATCTGAACGAATCCAGCTTTCTTAGCAGCAGAAGCATAGAATGTATATTTGTTACGTGCTTCTGATTCACCGGCAAATGCATCCATAAGATTTTTCTCTGTTTTAGTTCCAGCGTACTTAGACATATGATAATCTCCTTTATGAATTAATTATTTTTGGAAAAAAACCCTACGCATAACCGAGTAGACTCTTCGAAGCGTAGGGTTTATTCATTTATAATGAGTTTCTGTAGTAAATGTTATATCTTAGCCAAAGTATCTCTTTAACAGACCTTCGAATGCTTTGCCGTGACGAGCTTCGTCTCTAGCCATCTCGTGTACTGTATCATGGATAGCGTCAAGGTTAGCAGCTTTTGCTCTCTTAGCAAGATCAAATTTACCAGCTGTTGCACCATTCTCAGCGTCAACTCTCATTTCAAGGTTCTTCTTTGTGCTGTCAGTTACAACTTCACCAAGCAACTCTGCGAATTTAGCAGCATGCTCAGCTTCTTCGTAAGCAGCTTTTTCCCAGTAAAGACCGATCTCTGGATATCCTTCTCTGTGAGCAACTCTAGCCATTGCAAGATACATACCAACTTCAGAGCATTCTCCTTCAAAGTTAGCTCTTAAATCAGCAAGGATATCTTCGCTTACGCCTTTAGCTACACCAACAACGTGCTCTGCAGCCCATTCTCTTTCGCCTGTCTGCTCTTTGAACTTCTCAGCTGGAACGCCACATACTGGACATTTCTCTGGAGCTGCTTCTCCTTCGTAAACATAACCACATACTGTACATACAAATTTTTTCATGATAATTATCTCCCTTTCTTATTTAAATTTTATTATTTTTAATATTAGTAATTATTACTGATATTAATTTACCATAGTTATTGATAAATGTCAATCGTTATTTTAAGTTTTTTTCCTTTTTTCGTTTCTCACATTCCCCGCAAATTCCGTAGAACAGCATTGTATGTGAATCGATTGTGCCAGCAAAATGTTGGTTGGCAAGTTCATTAATGGAATGAATATGTGCTTCATCTAATTCTAGATCAAAAACGTTGCCACAAGATTGGCATACAACATGATAATGAGGTTCGGTCCGCCCATCGAATCGATCGCCTCCGTCAGGAGTGGGGATCTTAATGGCTTCGCCCATATCAGCTAACAGATTTAAATTGCGGTATACAGTGCCAAGGCTAATATTGGGAAATTCTTCCTTTACATGCATGTATACAGTATCAGCAGTTGGATGTTCCATGGTATGTGACAAATATTCTTTGATAGATGCCCGCTGCCGGCTGTATTTTAAGTTTGCCATTTTTACGCTCCTTTCAATAATGATAATCGTTATTATAATCAGTATATATGAATGTATTTCATTTGTCAACGAATAAATTTAAAATGTAACAATTTGTAATAAAATAATTGGTAAAAAATGTATTTTATTAAGAAATCATCGTATAATATGACGAAGAAAATATTGATAAATAGCCTTGACATAACTTTTGTGGATGATATAATTATTGCGTAACATATGTAACAATTCTGTAATATTTACAAAAGATAAGAAAACATAAAGGAGGGAGTTTATGGATTCTATTCTTAAAAAAGGATTGTTCTTAGTTACAATAACGGGAGCTATTACAGCATTTCCTGCTACGGTGCATGCTGAAGATACAGCAACTGATAACGTATTACCGCAAGTGGGAATTGAAGAAGTGCTAAGTAATTGCTATCTGGCAGATAAAGAAATCGAAGTAGATGATTATCTTGTGCCGACAGAGAAGGGTGAGTATTTAGATATGGCGTTTGCCAATGTCCAGTCGTTTCTATATATAAGAAGTGAACCGACAACGGACAGTGAGTGGGTCGGCAAGTTATATCCTGATTATGCAGCTAAGATTATCGGACCGGTCGGAGAGTGGACGAAGGTTCAATCAGGTACGGTAACAGGCTATGTATATTCTGACTACATTATTATAGGAAATAATGCAGAACAAAAGGCTCAGGATATGATACAGAATTCCGGGACAGAGAATCCTGAGGACGTATTTACTTATGCGGAATCCAGAGAAGAGGAGGAAGCAAGACTTGCAAAAGAAGCAGAAGAAGCTGCTGCGAGAGCTCAGGAAGAGGCTGCCGCGAAGGCGGGAATGGGACAGGCAATTGTTGATTATGCATGTCAGTTTATTGGAAATCCTTATGTGTGGGGTGGTACAAGCCTGACGAATGGTGCGGATTGTTCTGGATTTGTCCAGTCAGTATTTGCACATTTTGGAATCAGTCTGCCTCGTACAACATGGGATATGGAACATGTGGGAACTGCTGTCAGTTATGATCAGGCAATTCCCGGCGATATTATCTTATATGACGGACATGTAGGAATCTATATGGGTAACGGTCAGATTGTGAATGCAATCAACAGTGCAAAAGGAATCGGAATTCTGCCGGCCACTTACACAAATATTGTAACAATCAGAAGATTAATTTAGAATATACAGAATATTAAGAAAAAGCAAAAAATCCTGGGATTATTCCTGGGATTTTTATATATGTAAAATGTTTGTCATGACAGTGTACAAAATAGACAAAAATGTAAAAAAATGTAAAAAAATGGAAAACGGACTTATCCAAGTTTTCCACATCGAAATAGCCAAAAAAGGTGGAAAAAACGATGTTTCTTAAAAATTATCCACATTATCCACATAAAAAGCAAAGAATTTTGGGGATTACTCAGGGTAAATAAAAGAACGGATGTTTTGTGTACTTATAATAAAAATGATGTTTTGTCGAAAAAAAACGAAAAAAATATTGACATCCAAGAAGTCAAATATTAGAAAGAAATTCGTTGAAAATGTTTACACAATGATAAAAACCGACTATAATGGAAACACTGAAGAGAAAAGGAGGTGTCATGATGGCACAGGTTACAAAGGATATGACATTTGCCGAGCTGCTTGAGCAGTACTATGAGAAATGCCCAAAGATCGTTGACGTTCTTGTAGAAGCAGGAATGGGATGTATCGGATGTCCACATTCACAGATGGAATCCATCGAGATGGGTGCTATGGGACATGGAATTGATCCTGATTTATTAGTTGAGAAACTCAACACAACAATTAATGCATAATATAGCATATGAAAAAAGAAGCTTAGGGATATTCCAAAGCTTCTTTTTATCATGATCAGATTTTTGATAGTTCCTGTACTGCATTGGCAGATACAAGAATCTCGCAATGCTCTTCCAGAAATGCCAAAGTAGCACCGGAGGAAACTTCCAAAGTTCCATATTCTGAAAGCATATTGCAGATGCGGTTGAAATCTCTGGTCGTGTGTTCTGACTGTGACAGGGCAAGAATATATATATTCTCGCCTGGATCTTTATACAGAGTGTTAGAACCAGAGTACATGGTGTCAAGCAGATGAGCTGCTTTCAGGACACCTTCCATTGTTGCAAATGAAAATAACCGCAATTCAGATGTGTGCGTGTCTGCAGTTTCTGACGGTGCCGTACTTTCATCTGTATCTGACGCAGTGGCGCTGCCGAACTTTTCCTTCATTTTACCGAGTAAATCTAACAGGGTATCTGCACCTTCCAGTTTATTTGAAATATCTTTTTTCTTTGCATCCCATTCGCTGATGGATGAAGGTGCAAATTTTGAAAAACGGGTATCGAGTTCTTCAGGATCCTCGACTTTAGTAATTATCAGCACGATAGAATCAGAAGAAGCAGGAATAGCCTCGATCATAAGAGGAATATCATCTGCTTCAAAACCAAATTCATAGGCTGCTTGTTGCATCATATCGCGGAAAAGTGATTTAGCTTTTTCGGTTCCATAGGCCAGTTCGCTTAACTGAAGATGGCGGGCAGCGAGATCGGCACGCGTCAAAGTGCAGCGGATCTGATTGTCGTTGAGTTTTTCAATCTTCATATTATCACTTCCTTTTAATGTAGTATAGCATAGAAAATGTCAGATGTTCAATAAAATAAGTATAAAATCAAAAAGTGCTTGCGTTTAAAAATTGAATCGGATATAATGACGATACTAGAAGATAGTTTTCCCGGATGACTACGTTCTTAGAACAAAGGTGGGAGAATTTCCAAATTTTATTTCTAATTCATTTCTAAACATATGAATCATTGAATCTATAAACATCAGAAATCAATCAGTATCAATCATAAAACAGCCGTTTCGGCAAATTACCATGGAACAATGAGATATAGACCTATGACCAGAGCTATCTTCTATGTTAAATAGCTGTGACATGTAAAAGAATTGTATCACGGCATCTCCTTTTATATTATATGCAGTCGCAGCCGTAGTTATCATCTGGTATAAAAAGGAGGGTAGAAATTGGGGGATGAAGTTGACTTACAACGAATGTTTAAAGAATTAACCGGTTATGAAAAAAGGAAAGTCGATCTTAGAATGAATGGGATACCGGCAAGTCCTATGCAGATTGTACAGGCACATATGATACGGGAAGATATTGCTTATATGAGAGACTATGTGCTGAACGACAAAGGCGATATTAAGGAATTGTGGTTCGACAGTATTGAAAAATAATTAATCATGTAAAATGCGAATACCCCGCAAAATAATTGTCGAAATAAATAATGACGTGGGTCACTGATTTTGCTATAATAGAGGCTAATAGGAGGTACAGTATGGAAGATAGAGAAAGAAGAAGCCGTGTAGCATCAGGAGGCCAGGAGCCCAGGAGACGGCAGCCTCAAAGAGACAATGTCAGAAGACGGCGGGTTCAGGAATCCAGAAGACCCCAGTCAGGCAGACCAGGAATTAAAAAATCACCGGCCAGAAGAAAACAGTCAAAGCGGAGAAGAAGAAGGAATCTTATCATCAAGATGTCTTTAGTAATCATATTAGCAGTATTGGCAGTTATAGCAGCATTTGTATGGAAAAGATACAGCCCGACGAAGGAAAAATATGATTTGAATAAATATTATGGGATAGAACAGGAAGGGCAAGTAGCGATTACTGTTGATAATCAGGTGGCAGAACCTCATGGCATGGTATCAGACGGAAAAGTTTATGTCCAGTATGACGTTGTAAGAAATTATATCAACAGCCGGTTTTACTGGGATCCTAATGAAAATGTTCTCTTGTATACACTTCCGAACGATATGGTCACCGTGGAAGTAGGCAGCAAGGATTATAGCGTTTCCAAAGAAAAGAAAAGTGAAGACTACGTCATTCTGAAAACTGAAGGAAGCACAGCTTATATCGCATTAGATTTTGTACAACAATATACGAATATTGAGTATGAGTTATATGATGATCCAAGCCGGGTAATGATAATCAGTGACTGGGGAGAGACGACAGTGGCAACTGTGAAACGAGACACCCAGGTCCGTTATCAAGGTGGTGTAAAGAGCCCGGTATTAACAGAACTCAATAAAAAGGATGAAGTTACCATCATTGAAAGTGAAGAGAACTGGAAGAAAGTCCGTACCAAAGATGGATTTATCGGATATGTGAAGAATAATGCCCTGAAGAAAGAGGAGACGAAAACGATTTCCCGAGATTTTGAAGAGCAGGAGTTCAGTAGCATAACCAAGGATTATACGATAAACATGGCATGGCACAACGTGACCAACAGTGATGCGAACAGCACCGTGCTGCAGCGAATTGCAGAGAGTAAGGGTCTGACGACAATTGCGCCGACATGGTTCCATGTATCGGATACGGACGGTAATCTTGATTCCATTGCATCCGCAGATTATGTTAATTATGCACATCAATCCAACATAGAAGTGTGGGCAGCGGTGCGTGATTTTGATGGAGGAATCAGCTCTTATGAAGAGTCGTATGAAGTCCTAAGTTATACTTCTAAGCGTGAGAATCTGATCAATCAGTTAATATCTGAAGCGTTGCGAGTGGGAATTGATGGAATTAATGTGGATTTTGAGAAGATTTCAGAAGAATGCGGAGAACATTATATTCAGTTTATCCGTGAACTGTCTGTAAGATGTAGGCAGAATGGAATCGTATTGTCTGTGGATAATTATGTTCCAAAAGGCTATAATATGCAGTATGACCGTAAAGAGCAGGGAATTGTAGCAGATTATGTTGTAATCATGGGTTATGATGAACATTTTTCCGGCTCACCGGAGGCTGGATCTGTATCCTCATATAATTTTGTAAAAGAAGGAATAGAAGAGACATTAAAAGAAGTTCCGGCAGAAAAGATTATCAGTGGAATTCCATTCTTTACAAGATTGTGGGAAGAAACTCCGAAGACAGACGAAGAGTTGAAAGAACAGGAAGGAACAGATCAGGCTGAATATACGATGAATGTCACCAGTCAGGCTCTGGATATGGCCAGCGCTCAGGCAAAGGTAGCAGAAGCTGGTGCAGAGATTACCTGGGACGAAGAGACACAGCAGAATTATGCAACCTGGACAGTAGAAAACACAACTTATGAGATCTGGCTAGAGGATGAACAGTCTATTGAACCAAAATTGAAACTCATGAAAGATAATAAGCTTGCAGGAACAGCTGCATGGGCTTTGGGACAGGAAAGTTCAGAAGTCTGGAATCTGATCTTGAAATATGTCAATTAAATAAGATTAAAATACCTCTTGAAGTCATATAGTTAGATATAGAGACTGTCGGGAGGTATTTTTTTGTATAGAAAAGTTGAATTTGTCTTATTACTGTTGTTGTTGGTTGGATTGATTGCCGCCAGTAGAAGATTGGAGCAATATGTATCCAGTGAAAAGGTTGAACAGCAAGAAGATATTGTGGTAATTGATTCAGGGCATGGAGGAAATGACCCCGGTAAAATTGGCGTAAATGGAGCGAAAGAGAAAGAGATTAATCTTCAGATTGCGAAAAAAGTGAAAACATTACTGGAGGAAAAGAAGATCAAAGTAGTCATGACCAGAGAAGATGATTCCACATTGGCAGAAGCAGGTGCAACAAATCAAAAAGTGCAGGATATGAAGGCGAGGGTTCAGCTGATCAACGATACAGCGCCACGACTCACTGTCAGTATCCATCAGAACAGTTATCAGGACGAGAGTATCCATGGGGCACAAGTATTCTATTATACGCATTCTCAGGAAGGGGAGGAAGCAGCGAAAATAATGCAGAAAGCATTATTGGAAGTAGATGAAGAGAATCACAGACAGGCAAAAGCCGATTCTACTTATTATCTGTTAAAAAGAACGGAGGTACCGACCATTATTGTGGAATGCGGTTTCCTGAGTAATCCTGAAGAAGCAGAAAAACTTGTAAATGAAGAGTATCAACAACAGCTTGCACAGGCAATTGTACAGGGAATCGAAACTTGTCTTACCGACTAGAGTGTAGTATACTGTTCAGGAAAGCAGTAGAAGTATATAGACATAGAAAACGAGGAATAACGTGCAGACAATTATAAAAAAAATTGATAAAAATCAAAAAGATACAGATATTATAGCAGAAGCCGGCCGGATCATAAAAGAAGGCGGTCTGGTGGCATTTCCGACGGAGACGGTATATGGGCTGGGAGCTGATGCATTGAATGAGGATGCAGCGAAAAAGATCTATGCAGCGAAAGGGCGGCCATCTGATAATCCTTTGATCGTGCATATTGCAAATATGGAAGCTTTGGATAAGATTACGACATCGATTCCAGCTGCGGCGAAAGTGATTGCCGATGCATATTGGCCAGGGCCGTTGACTATGATATTTGATAAAAGTGAGGTTGTCCCCCTTGGAACAACCGGAGGACTGGATACGGTAGCAGTGCGCATGCCGAGTCATGAGATTGCAAGAGAAGTTATTGAGGCCGGAGGAGGTTATATTGCAGCTCCGAGCGCCAATACTTCCGGGCGGCCAAGTCCTACAACTGCGCAGCATGTGGAAGAGGACATGAACGGAAAGATTGATATGATTGTAGATGGAGGAATGGTAGATATTGGTGTTGAATCGACGATTTTGGACATGACTGTCACACCTCCAATGATTCTTCGGCCAGGAGCGATTACCAGAGAGATGCTGGAAGAATTAATTGGCGAAGTATCTGTGGACAAGACTCTGATTAATCCAGACAGTAAGAAGGCTCCAAAGGCTCCGGGGATGAAGTATCGTCATTATGCACCGAAGGCGGAGCTTACCATTGTAGAAGGACCAATTCAGAAAGTGGTTGAGGAGATTAACCGTCTGACAAAAGAGAAGATGGAAGCCGGCTGCAAAGTAGGTATTATTGGCACCGAAGAGACGATAGGACAATATATGGCTGGAGATGTGAAAAGTATCGGCACCAGAGAGAATGAAGCAACGATTGCCAGTCATTTATATGGAATATTAAGAGAATTTGACAATGACGGAGTAGACTATATATATAGTGAAGCATTTGCCACAGCAGGAATCGGAAGAGCGATTATGAATCGCCTCCTGAAGGCAGCAGGACATCATGTCATTCACATGGAAAGTGACACGTAACATATAAATCATATGAGGAGGAAAAGAAAATGTCTAAGGTACAGATTATGGATCATCCATTGATTCAGCACAAAATCAGCTACATCCGCAGAGAAGAAGTTGGTTCCAAAGAATTCCGTGAAATCGTAGGAGAGATTGCGTCTTTAATGTGTTATGAAGCTACGAGGGATCTGAAATTACAGGATGTAAAGATTAAGACGCCGATCTGTGAGACGGTTGGAAAGGAATTAAGTGGAAAGAAGCTGGCAGTAGTACCAATCTTAAGAGCTGGGCTTGGAATGGTAGATGGCATGCTGAGTATGATACCGGCAGCAAAAGTAGGACATATTGGACTGTATCGTGATCCTGAGACATATGAACCAGTGGAATACTATTGTAAATTGCCATCAGATTGCGATGAAAGAGAAGTCTTTGTAGTAGATCCGATGCTGGCAACAGGCGGTTCCAGTGTTGCAGCGATTCAGATGTTGAAGGATAAGGGTGTAAAATATATCCGCTTCATGTGTATTATCGCAGCACCGGAAGGTGTAAAGAGAATGCAGGAGGAACATCCGGATGTAGATATATATATTGGAGCATTGGATGATCATCTGAACGATCACAAATACATTGTTCCGGGACTTGGAGATGCTGGAGATCGGATTTTCGGAACAAAATAAGATGGCGTAGGAGGAATGTGCTATGGGAAATAAAAGAAAAGATTATATTAGCTGGGATGAATATTTTATGGGGGTTGCCATGCTCTCAGGTATGCGCTCCAAAGATCCCAATACGCAGGTGGGATGCTGTATCGTAAGTCAGGATAATAAGATTCTGTCCATGGGATATAATGGATTGCCAAAGGGATGTTCAGATGATGTATTTCCGTGGAATCGTGAAGGGGAAGATCCTTTGGATACGAAATATGTATATACCGTTCACAGTGAGTTGAATGCGATTCTGAATTATCGCGGAGGAAGTCTGGAAGGAGCCAAGTTATATGTATCGCTATTCCCATGTAATGAATGTGCGAAGGCGATTATACAGAGTGGAATCAAGGAAGTCATCTACGACAGCAATAAGTATGAGAATTCGACGGCAGTACAGGCATCTATGAGAATGTTTGATGCAGCGGGCGTCAATTATCATCAGTATCACAGAAGTGACAGAGAGATTACGATTCGATTGTAATATTTATCAAAAAAAGGAGTGGAAAATGGAGAAGATACCATTTTCCACTCCTTTTGTATGCATTGAGAAGAAGATGCTGCCAGATAGAGCTATAGATTAAATGTTAGATGATCTTGGCCTGCCGCAGCAGAAAACGATAGCGCATCCACGCAGCATTTCCACTATAAATGTAAGCATCGATGAGATCGGGATCGGAAGCATTCTGAAAATGGTTGTAAGCATCTTCCAATTCCTGGCGTGTCTGTGCAATCTCTTCCATCAAAGTATCGGCTTGTGGGTCAAAGGACAGTCGTTTGTAGATATCCTCTTCTGCAGTATTCTTACGTTCAAATAAGTGCATAATCAACCTCCGTAATCAGATAAGAAATCCTCTTTTTTCTAGTATAGACAAATAATGAGAATAAAATACGTGTTGGACGAATATATAATAATAGAAAAGTTGTTTGGGAGGAATTGTATGTCAGAACAGCACTCACATTTTTTGATTCCGTTTATTGTTCGGGCGATCGTGGGAAGCGCAATCATATTTTTTGTAAATGAATTTCTGACCTCTCAGGGAATTCCTGCGCAGGTAGGATTAAATCCTGTCACTGTATTGACATCTGGAATCCTTGGTACGCCTGGGGTTGCACTCCTTTATGGAATTACTTTTTATCAAATTCTGTGAATAATGCACAAAGTTTGAGAAGTTCTAAAAACGGGATGGACAAAGCGGAAGGTGTAGGTTATAATCGTCCTACAAGTTACATCCCGTGACTTGTATCTGATGATTTCATTCTATAGATTCGTGTTATTCAAGTTATTCTATGCCATTTCGGCAGATGTTCAAGGAACAGTTAGTAAGACAAAAGAACTGTAAGAGGAGGGATATTATGTGAGTAGCAGAAGTCTGGTGATCTGCGACCAGGAAGAGAAGTATGCAGCTGCTTTTGCCGCATTTCTGATGAAGAAAAAGGAACTTGCTTTTCAAGTACAGGTGTGCAACAGTCTTATGCAGGTGTGGGCGATTCAGCAGGATACTTCCATTGATATTATGTTGATCGGCGGAAGATTTTCAAGAGAAGAACGGAGTAAGATTCAGGCAGGAACGGTCTTTGTTCTTGCAGAATCTGAACAGACAGAAGTTGGTCCTAATGAAGTGAAGGTGTACAAGTATCAATCTGGGGAATCGATTTTGGCAGAAGTCATTGATCGATGCAGTGAAGAAAATGAGACTGGAGAATTCTTTCTTCGAACGGTGAAAACCAGAAGGACAAAAATCATAGGAATCTTTTCGCCTGTCCATCGAATTGGGAAGACCTCTTATTGTCTGGAGCTTGGAAAAGAGATGGCCATATCAGAGAATGTATTGTATCTGAATCTGGAACTCTACGGTGGAATCGGAGGATATTTTCCAGAAGAAGAAAAGACTCTGGCGGATGTGCTTTATTATTCCAGGCAGGAGAGTAAGAATCTGGGATTTATGCTTACTACACTGGTGCAGCATCTGGGAGCCTTAGATTATCTTCTGCCGGTCAGAGTATCAGAAGATATCAAAGCCGTCTCTCTGGAAGAATGGTGTGATCTACTTCGACAGATCACGGAACAAAGTATCTATGATGTGATAATACTGGATATTGATGAAGGAATTAGAGAAGTCTACGGTCTGTTGAGAATATGTACAGAGATCTATGTCCCGGTTCCGAAGGCAGAAGATGTACAGGCAAAAGCAAAGCTACAACAGTTTGAAGAAGAACTACATCTGCTTGGATATGATGATGTTCGGCGTAAGATAGTGAAGAAGGAGCTGAAGAGATAGATGATACAGGCAGAACAGCTTCATGCCAGGATTCTGGAAGAGATGGATATGACAAGGGAGATGGAAGATGAAGAACTGATGCAGCTAATCTATAGGGTGCTGCAGGAAGTATCCGCACAAGAGTATCTTTCCCTTGCTGAGAAGTCTTTCCTGGGAAGAGAATTATTCAATGCATTCCGCAAATTAAATATTCTCCAGGAATTCCTGGAGGATGAAGATATTACGGAGATCATGATCAATGGAACCCAGAACATCTTTTTTGAAAAAGATGGAAGAATCTATCAGTCGGATAAGCGGTTTGTATCGCGAGAGAAGTTAGAGGATGTCGTTCAGCAGATTGCGGCAGGATCTAACCGGCTGGTTAATGAAGCATCCCCCATTGTGGATGCAAGGCTATTGGATGGATCCCGGGTGAATATCGTTCTGCCGCCCATTGCGATTGACGGACCAATTGTAACAATTCGTAAGTTTTCTAAAGAAGCGATTACCATGAAGCAATTGATTGCATGGGAATCAATCAGTAGAGAAGTATCGGCATTTCTTGCCACATTAGTGGCTGCCGGATATAACATATTCATAAGTGGAGGAACCGGATCAGGGAAGACCACTTTCTTAAATGCATTATCGCAATCTATTCCAAAAACGGAGAGAATCATAACCATTGAGGACAATGCTGAATTACAGATTCAGGATGTGCCTAATCTGGTGAGGCTGGAGGCTAGGAATGCCAATGTCGAAGGATCAGGGGCAGTAACGATCCGGGACTTGATTAAGTCGGCCTTGCGAATGAGACCTGACAGGTTAATCGTGGGGGAAGTACGCTCGGCAGAAGCCATTGATATGCTGCAGGCTATGAATACAGGGCATGACGGAAGTCTGAGTACCGGACATGCGAACAGTCCCAAAGATATGTTAAGCAGGTTAGAGACCATGGTTCTTATGGGAATGGAATTACCACTTCCGGCTATCCAGCGTCAGATTGCATCTGGTGTGGATGTAATCGTGCATCTGGGCAGGCTTCGTGACAAAAGCAGAAAAGTATTGGAAGTAACGGAGGTACTTGGTTATATAGGAGGAGAGATTCAGCTTCAGACATTGTACCAATATGAAGAAACTGGTGAAAAAGAAGGACGGATTCAGGGAGAATGGAGGAAGATCCATGAGATTACACATACCGAAAAATTGTTGGCAGCAGGATATCACAAAGAGAGAATATTCATGGATTACGATTAAATCTATTGCAATTATAGGGATAACCGCATGGCTTTTCTACCGTTCCCTCTGGGCTGTCTTCCTTCTGGCACCGGTGGGTGGATGGAACTTCTGGAGGTTGGTACAAGAACAGGCGTATCAGAAAGAAAAGGAATTCCAGCTACAATTTAAAGAAGCAATACTGGCAGTGTCTTCTGCGATGAATATAGGCTATTCTGTGGAAAATGCGTTTCGGGAGGCACAGAAGGAATTAAAGAAGATCTATCCGGAAGAAGCAAGAATATCGAAGGAACTTCAGATGATTGTAAGACAGCTGCGGGTACATGTTCCTATGGAACAGATATTAGAAGAACTATCGCAGAGGGCACCGACAGAGGATGTCAGAAACTTTGTGACTGTATTTGTGGCGGCAAAGAAAAGTGGTGGTAATATGATTGCTATTATACAAAATACTGCAAATCAGATTGGAGATAAAATTGATGTAAAGAGGGAGATAGATACCATATTAGCTTCAAAAAGATATGAGTTCCGGGTAATGTCGGTGGTGCCTTATGCAATTATCGGATATATGTCGTTAAGTTTTCCTGAATTTATGGAATGCCTGTACGGAAATATATTGGGGATTGGAGTGATGACAATATGTCTGGTCATTTATTTGGCCGCATACTATCTTGGGTTAAGGATCATAAGGATCGAAGTCTAAAGATATTGGTGCCAGGAGGCGTTCTGCTATTGGGAGGTCTGATTTTTCTTGTGGATTACCTTTCTTCGATGACACCGATGGAAGAGCATATAACAAGAAATTCTTATGGCAAAGGAAGCAAAATCGAAAGTTTTGATGTGAAGTTGGAAAATGAATCGGAGAAAATCCCGGTAGAGCTTGAGATATCAGAACAAAACTATTCTTCCGAAGAGGTACAGGAACTATTTGCAAGAGTGATCCGCAGAATGGAATCATTGATCCTTGCAGAAAATAAAAGCCTGGATCATGTGGAGAAGAATCTGAATTTGTTGGCAGAAGTGCCGGATGAACCGGTGGATATCTCCTGGGAACTGGATCGCTATGATGTTATGAATGTCAAAGGAGAGATACAAAAAGAGGCATTAAAGGAAGAGACACTGGTCAAATTGAGTGCAGTCCTTACCTATCGAGAGAATGAAAAAGATCAGGCGATGTACCAATGTGTAGTCAAGGTCTGTCCAGAAGCATTGACCAAAGAGGAAGAGAATTCGAAAGAGGTGAAAGAAGTACTGCAAAAGAAGGAAGAGAGACAACGAGAAGACAAAATACTATCTCTTCCATCCCGAATAGGAGGACAAGCTGTCACCTATTATAAAAGGATGGACCAGCGAGGAGTCGTGATTATGCTAATGGGGCTGTTGATCGGAGGTCTACTCTGTGCCCTTCAGAGACAGAATCAGGCAAAAGAATCGGAGCAGAGACAACAGCAGATGATGTTGGATTACCCGGAGATTATGAATAAGATCACCTTGTTTCTCGGGGCGGGGATGACAGTAAAAAGAGCATGGAAAAAGGTGGTGGAGGATTATGAGCAACAGAAACCAATCTGGGGATCGCGTTATGCATACGAAGAAATGAAAAAGACATGTTACGAGATGGAGAGTGGTGTGACAGAAGCAGAAAGCTATGAGAACTTTGGGAGACGCTGCAATGTACAAGTGTACGTAAGATTTGGAGCATTATTGTCTCAGAACCTGAGAAAAGGAATGAAAGGTCTGACACAGATGCTAAAATTAGAATCCATTCAGGCATTTGAAGAGCGGAAAGCGCGGGCAAAAAAACTGGGTGAGGAAGCAGGGACGAAGTTATTGTTCCCCATGTTCTTAATGCTGGCAGTGGTTTTGATCATAGTAATTGTGCCAGCATTTATGTCCTTGCAGATATAGTTTAAGGAGTAGGAAGGAGGATGTATATGTGGAGATTGTGGTATATACGAGAGAAGTTAAGGGAAGAAGATGGAATCGGAGTGGTGGAAGTGATCTTGATATTGGTTGTCTTGATTGGATTGGTCATTATATTCAAATCCCAGTTAACCA
This sequence comes from Bariatricus sp. SGI.019, assembly GCF_050315235.1. Lineage (NCBI taxonomy): Bacteria > Bacillati > Bacillota > Clostridia > Lachnospirales > Lachnospiraceae > Bariatricus > Bariatricus sp. SGI.019. Next base: position 19,848 of record NZ_JBNPOQ010000005.1, read on the forward strand.
GTCTGGTACAGAATATTTTTCAGAAAATTGTCAGCGAAAGTTCAGGTATCTGATCATACATATGATATTCAGATACGACTGTAAATTCTGCCGTGCAGAGGTGACTGCGTACTTAAGCTTGATTTTTATTCTTCTGGTCACCTTTGTGTGCAGCATTATGGAAAGTGCATCTATCCAGATGGCAAAAAACTACCAAAGAGCGGATGTAAATCGTGCAATGGAATGTGTGTTTGCGGAATATCAGAAAGAATTATTAGAAGAATACGATATCTTTGCATTAGATGCCAGTTATGAGACAGGACAATATGCGGAACAGAATCTATGGGATCGGATGGATTTCTATGGTGCAGGAAGCATGGAACATCAGATGGAGAGAATACAGTTCCTGACAGACTCTGGATGTAGTTCTTTTTGCAGACAGGTGGCATCCTATATGGAGCAGAAATATGGAATCGATGCATGGAAAGACAAGACGGGGTTGTCTTCCATATGGAAACAGCAAGAGGAAAGAGCCGATACTTATATGGAAGAAGAACAGGAGCAACAACAGTATCTGGAAGGTCTGCTGGCTGACAGTAATGGAGAATTACCAGAAGAAGAGAATCCCATTACTTATGTTGGTCAGCTGAAACAGTCACCAATATTAGAGCTGGTGGTCCCAAAGGAGCAGATCATATCGGAAAAGCAAGTAGATGAAGGCATTATGCTGTCATCACGGGAACAGAACAGGGGGTATGGGACATTTTCGGATGTGGAAGATGGAGAGGGAACGTTATCAACGCTGCTTTTTGGAGAATACCTGTTAGAACATTTTTCGATGTTTACCAATACAGAGCATACCGGAGTTCTGGATTATGAACTGGAATATATCTTTGCCGGGAGGAACAGTGACCGGGAGAATCTGGAAGCAGTAGTGAAGCGGTTGATGACATTGCGTTTTGTCCCTAATTATATCTACATTCAGACGGACAGTGAGATGAAGGCGGAGGCAGAGGCGATGGCAGCAACATTGTGTTCCTTATTGGCTGTTCCGGCAATAACGGAAGCTGCAGCACAGGGGATTCTTCTGGCATGGTCATATGGAGAAACGATTATGGATCTTAGAACATTATTAAGTGGCAATCGAGTGCCTATGACAAAGTCGAAAGAAAGCTGGCAATTGCAGCTTACAGGTTTATTAAAGCTTGGGACAGAAGAAGACAAAAGCGAAGGGCAGGATGTAGCAGATGGTCTGGATTATCGGGAATATCTGCGAATGATACTGTTCCTGAAGAACAAAGAGACCGTTGCAGAAAGAGCATTGGGGATCATAGAACAGAACATGCAGAAGATGTATGGGCAGACGTATTTTCGTGCAGATCTTTGTGTCAGCAGAATGGAGATAAAGACGACCAGCAGATTACGCAGAGGAATTACTTATCAATATAAGACTTATTATGGTTACCAGTAGAGGCAGATACAGATGCCCTCTCAGTTGTCAAGCAAATTTCCCATGAAAAAGGGTTTTATAAAATATGAAGAAAGGAGAAGGATTCGTACCATGAATAGAACAATACTCCCCTCACAATCTATCTATTCCCATTTTTCTGGGAGGGCATCTGCATCTGCCTCTAAAAGACCTTCTGTTGCCGGGAGCATCACATTGGAGGCAGCGATGGCAGTGCCTCTCTTCTTTTTGGCGGTGGTAAGTCTTCTGTACCTGATGGAGATTATGGTTATCCAGACATCTATTCGATGTGGTCTGCAATATGCAGGGAAGCAGGCAGCAAAAGAGGCGTATCCGATTACCGTATTGATGCCGTCCCGTCTGGAAAGTAATATTATCCATGCAGTCGGTGCCGAGCGTCTGGAAAGGAGTATTGTAGAAGGAGGAAGTAGTGGAATCGATTGCTCTGAGTCCAGAATGTCTTCCAGAACAGGAATTGGTGAACTGAAAGTTTGTTATAAAGTACGTTTACCGATTCCATTATTCGGTGTAGCCCCTGTCAAGTATCAGGAAAGTATGCGGATCAAGGCATGGACAGGATATGAAAAAGCAGGATTTGGATCGGAAGATGATGAGACGGTGTATATCACAGAGACAGGGCTTGTCTATCATAAAGATTATCATTGTACACATCTGGATCTATCGATTCATATGGTGCAGACGTCGGACATATCTTCTATGCGAAATGCAGATGGTGGAAAGTATTATGCGTGCGAACATTGTATGAGGAATGGAGGAGATGGTGTGTATATTACGGATACAGGAGACCGGTATCATAGTTCGCTGTCATGCAGCGGACTGAAGAGAACGGTCTATGCGGTTCCGATATCTGAAGCAGTAGGAAAGGGGGCATGTTCCAGATGTGGACATTGAGTCAGATGGTTTGTCAGATGATCCTGGTATGTCTGTCGGTGTCGGATATTTATTTCCGTAAAATACCAGCTGAGATACTGTTATTGACGAATCTTGCAGCTGTCATCTATCAGATTATGATTGGACAGATGGATCCCTGGCTGATTGCAGGAGGTGCAGCCGTAGGCGGCGTGTTCTTATATATCAGTAAAGTTACCCGTGAAGGTATCGGATATGGCGATAGCTGGGCGATATTGATTCTGGGGATTTTTCTTGGAATATGGAAGCTTATGGAAGTTCTTGCAGGTGCGTTCTTCATACTTTCGCTGGCATCTGTGTTTTTTCTTGCAAGGAAAAAGATGTCCCGGAAACAATCTATTCCGTTCTTTCCATTTCTGGCGATCGGATATCTGCTGCAGGTGCTGGCGGGAGGGATGAAGGGATGAGGATAAAGAGATGAGGATAAAGAGATTGCAGGGAAGCATGACGGTAGAAATGTCATTTCTCATGCCTATGATTCTGTTCTTGATCATGGCGTGTATCCTGACGGTGTTCTATTATCATGATAAGAACATCCTGGCAGGGGCGGCGTATGAAACTGCAGTGGCAGGAAGTACAAAGGCAAGAGAAAAGGATGGTATATCAGAGGGAGAGTTAGAATCCCTCTTTTTTCAACGGACAAAGAATAAATGTATTCTGTTTGGAAGCTTTCAAACTACGGTTACGGTGACAGAGGAAGAGATTATAGTCAGAGCGAATGCTTCCCATAACTATATGAAGATATCCGTAATGGAAAGTGCAAAGGTTACAGAGCCGGAGCGATATATCCGAAAGCTGAGAAGAATGAAGCAAAGATAGGAGTAAGAAAGATGGAACGTAAGATTACTATAGAAGAACCGATACGATATCAGGAAGATTATCAGATGCAGATGTTGAAGGTCAACCATCTAAATGGAATATTGAAGATGGGAGGCAGAGGAGTTAACGGATGTAGTTGCTATGATTATGACGTCAGTGGAAAGATATCCATGAAAGCGATGTTTGAAAGAAGCAAAATAAGAGCAGAAGACATTAAAAACTTTCTCGCAGATCTTAATGCAGTATTAAAAGAAGTTGAGACTTATCTTCTGAATATACATTGTATCCTTTTAGATCCAGAATATCTGTTTTACGAAGAAGGAAGCTTCTTTTTCTGCTATTATCCATTGGCAAGGCAGGATCTGTGGGAGGCATTGCACACGCTGACAGAATATTTTGTAAAGCAGGCAGACTATCAGGATGCGGAATGTGTCCGATTAGTATTCTTGTTACACAAAGGAACGATGGAAGAGAATTACAGTCTGGAGAAGCTCACGGCAGAGTGTATTCACAGCCCGGAAACGGAAGAAAAATCTACAGGGGAGAGGGAGAAAGCGATGATAGAGTATGATACAGCAGAGCATGACTGGATTACAGAACAAGAACTTGGAAGCTCCATTATGAGAGAAACAGAGAACTTGTGGACACCGGTGAAACGTTTTCTGAATCGTCATAAAAAACCAAAGTGGGGAGATTGGGATGGATTGCATATCGAAGAAGAGGAATTGTGATTTACACAGTAAATATATTCTACTATTATTATGACATAATAATAGCATTCAATAAAAGAAATAAAGTGTTACTGGTTACTATCTCAAAGAAATTATGCTATACTTAACAAAAGAAATGGAAGAAGCTACCAGAAAGTGATGCGTGATAATGGGAAAAAATGTAAAGAAAGCTCCGTGTACAATCTTAATAGCAGCAATCAATGTGATTGTATTTTTTGTGCTTTCCTTTCAGGGAATGACAGAAGACGGAGCATTCATGTTGAAGCATGGAGCAATGTATGTCCCACTGATGATCGCACAAGGCGAATATTATCGGCTGTTCACCAGCATGTTTCTTCATTTTGGATTCGATCATCTGCTGAACAATATGGTGACGCTGGTTCTGATCGGGTGGAATCTTGAAATTGAGATTGGAAAGATCAAGTTCTTGCTTATCTATATCCTGAGTGGATTGGGCGGAAATATCCTGTCCGCATGGTGGGATATTCAGACGGGCGAATATGCTGTGTCTGCAGGTGCTTCCGGCGCAATCTTTGGACTGATCGGTGCATTATTATATGTAGCGATTCGCAATCGCGGGAGAATCGGTGATATCTCAGGCAAAGGAATTATATTTATGATTATTCTTAGCCTGTATTATGGATTCACAAGTACAGGTGTAGATAATATGGCACATATTGGCGGAGTGTTATCAGGATTCCTGCTGAGTATCCTGCTGTACTGGAAGCGTAATCGTAAAAGTAGAGCCTATTCCTACCGTTGATGTGGCACATATACTTCCGTGATGTGCATGAACAATTCGCTGTGCAACGGCAAGACCAAGTCCAGTGCCGGTTCTCTTATGAGTAACAAAAGGTTCGAAGATAGAGTTCATGTCCTCAGAAGAGATTCCGCATCCGGTGTCAGAGACGGAGATAAGAATATGGCTGTCTTCCAATGCAACATCCATAGAAATAGAAGGATGCATATTGTCTGTTCGAGCCAGAACAGCATCTCTGGCATTGCCCAGGAGATTTAGAATGGTCTGCTTGATCTTGGTAGGGTCTAACATTGTCTCAGGAAGTTCAGGAGAGATTCTGGAGGTAAATTCAATATCTGTATCCAGAAGCGAAGCGGCAAAGGATAAGGATATTGTCTGGAAGAAGTTCTCAGTATCTACAGATGACAGATGCAGGCGTTCGCCATTGTTATAAGAAGATAACTCTTCCAATAGTTGCTTCATATATTCAATATCCTGATGCATCTCTGCCCAGTGGCGGAAGGATGTTACTTCAGGATGTTGAGTCTCGATTAATTGCAAGGTACTATAGACGAGTGTCAATGGATTACGGATTTCGTGACTGATGGTGCTGATTTCCATCCGATGAGATTCTAATAGTCTGGTAAGAAGCTCATTTTTCTCCGGACTTTCTTTCATAATCTGTTGTAATTTGTCGTAGTCTGTCGCTGAAAACATAGTAATTACCGCCCTTTCTGAAGTACCAGTTTAGCATCGGCGGATAAAATAATCAATTATTATTTTTAGGAAAGAAGGATGAGAATATGAAAGATGAAAATTGCATATTTTGCAAACTTGCAAATGGAGAGATTCCAACATCTACACTTTATGAGGATGAGGACTTTCGAGTAATCCTGGACGCAAGTCCGGCAGCAAAAGGACACGCCTTGATTCTTCCAAAAGAACATTATGCGAATCTCTATGAGTTGGATGATGAGGTGGCAGCCAAGGTATTGGTTCTTGCGAAAAAGATGATTACCAGGCTCACAGATATCCTTGGATGCGATGGATACAATATTGTACAGAATAATGGAGAGGCAGCAGGCCAGACTGTGTTCCATTTCCATCTGCATATGATTCCAAGATATAAAGATGATAATGTCGGTCTTGGTTGGAAGATGGGAGAACTGACAGACGAAGATAAAGAGGATATCTTATCTAAGATAAAATAATTTTGGAAGCGAAGGATGAACAAGTGGGAGTTGAATCAATAGGAAAGACTGCCTTCGATGTAATTTACAACGATAATTACGATATTGTATATAAGGCAGCCATGAAATACTCTAGAAATCATCATACTGCAGAAGAGATTACGCAGAAAGTCTTTCTGAAATTATATATGAATATGGATCATATCAATATCAATGCCGCCAGATCTTGGCTGCTTTTGACAGCGAAATACATGGCATTGAACTACAAAAGAGATATGGCGCGGGAGTATCTGGTAGAAGAGATGGATGAAGATGAGGAGAAGATACTATCAGAATCCTGTGAAAACCCAGAAGATACATTTTTCAGAAAAATGAAAGAACGTGAATTCATGAAGCTGAAAGAAGATATATTTGCGGCATTATATAAAAAGAATCTAAGGTGGTATGATGCGATTACAATTACTTATGTATTAGAAAAGCCACAAAAAGAAGTGGCGGAAAATATGGGAGTAACATTAGAAGTGCTGCACAGTATGTTATATCGTGCAAGACAATGGATTAAAAAGAATTTTGAAGAAGAATATGACCACTTGAATAATGCATAAAAACAGGTGCCGATTATGACACCTGTTTTCTGTGTATGATATAGGACGGCAAGTTATTTATTTGCTGCAGCTTCAATCAGATCAATAATGGTATCGATAGAATTCTGCTGAGGTGAATTCTTCATAGCATCTATGTAGGATTCACGATTCTCATATAAGCGAAGAATAGAATCGAGAAGGACTTGTTTATTCAGTTCCTCTTCTTCCAGAACAACACTATATCCCTGGCGTTCAAAAGAACGGGCATTGAGAATCTGGTCACCACGACTTGCATTTGCAGAAAGCGGAATCAAAAGATTCGGTTTGTGAAGTGCAAGAAGTTCGCAGATTGCATTAGCTCCTGCACGGGATATTACGATATCTGTCAGTGCAAAGAGATCCTTGAGCTCATCTTTGATATATTCAAACTGAGCGTATCCATCCAGATTCTTCAAAGAGTCATCAATCTTTCCTTTGCCGCAGAGGTGTACGACCTGAAAATCCTTCAAAAGCTCTGGAAGGATGCCGCGGACAGCTTCATTGACTGCAACAGAACCAAGACTTCCGCCAACGACCATGATCACCGGCTTGTCAGAAGTGAAGCCTAAGAATTCTCTTGCCTTGAATTTGTCACCGGACAATAATTCCTGACGGATAGGAGAACCTGTCAGTACAGCCTTCCCTTCTGGAAGATGTTCCAGCGTCTCAGGGAAATTGCAGCATACCTTTGTTGCTGAAGGCAAGGATATCTTATTTGCAAGACCCGGAGTCATATCAGACTCATGAATAATGGTCGGTACATGTTGGCTCTTACCGGCAAGTACGACAGGAACGGAGACAAAGCCGCCCTTGGAGAAGATGACATCTGGATGTAAGATCTTGACCAGCTTCCTGGCTTCTCCCAGACCCTTAATCACACGGAACGGATCGGTAAAATTCTGAACACTGAAATAACGGCGCAGTTTTCCAGAAGAGATTCCATGATATGGAATTCCGAACTGCTCGATCAGTTCTTTTTCGATGCCGTTGTAAGAACCGATATAGTGGATATCATATTGTAATTCTTTCAGCCGTGGCAAGAGGGCAATGTTCGGTGTGACATGTCCTGCAGTGCCACCGCCAGTTAAGATAATGCGTTTCATAATGACCTCCCAATCTCAATATTACGTAATATTCATACGATATATGCTATAATTATATTATACGTTTACGTGGGAATTGGTCAAGAGAAAGAAAAAGATTTCGAACACGTATCGTGACAGTTCTGACGCGTTTTTCAGATGCGCGGGGTGGACTGTTCACATTGCAACTCACTGTAATCATTCAAAGAAAACCTGACAAGGAGTATTACAATGAAGGAAAGTAAGGATCAACTGGAACAAATCATAAAAAATGAATACGACAGGCTTGCCCAAGAAGAAGAAAACGACATCCAGGCGGATGATACGATAGAAGTACCCGAAGGAACGAAAGAGTCTCTGCGTGCGAAGATTGATCAGCAGATCGAAGAGATGAAAAAAGAAAAAATATATGCTCAGTTATCGGAAGAAGACCGAAAAGCTCTGGAACTGGGACGAAAGATCATGGCAGAAGAAGAACAGGAGAAGACAGAAGCCAAAGTGGTGCACAAGAAAAAGCGGTTTAAGATGTACTTTGGCCTGGCAGCAGTGCTGATACTGGTGATGGCCGTAGGAATCACCAGTATTGGTGGACCCGAGAGAATTGTGAGGATGCTGAAACAGGCAGTTGGAGACAGGGAAGTTGAGAAGGTTACCTCGGGTGAGGATAGTATGACAATAGTGGAAGAGAATGAGGAAAAGGCTTATGAAAAAATCAAAGAAGTTTTTGGTGTAGAACCAGTAAAATTAACCCAGAAAGTTGAAAAAATGAAATTTAATCGAATGGAACTAGATGAAGAAATGCAAATTGCAGAATTATTTTATGAGTATAAAGGAGAAAATATAGTGTACTTTATTAATGCTTCATATGCAGATGCTTCATTAGGAATTGATGTTGAGGATGAAGTTGTTAATAATAGTAAAAAAAATATTGAGGGATGTGAAATTGAGATTAAAGAATATAGGACTCCAAGTACAAATACAGAAAGATATTCCGCAAAATTTAAGTATAATGGACTTGAGTACTTCTTAGTAGGAACAATGGAAAAGGAAGCGTTTGATATAATTATAAATAATTTGTTTTTTTATAAATAATTACGTTAGTTTTTGCTGATTTAGGTGTTTAAATATATGAGGGTAAAATCCTATAAAGGAGGTGGAAGATGAAAAAAAGAATTATGTCTGTGTGCTTTGCATTGTTGTTAATGACGAACATGCTATTAATTTCAACAACTAATGTCAAAGCGAGTTCAGATGATCCAATTTTGGATGGTTCGTATTTGACTCATGATGAAGAATCTATTGGTTATGATACGAAGATTACCAGAGGAGAAGATTTGCTTACAGGTTATTCCAAATGTGTTCGACTTGGACCCGGAGAATTATATGCCGGAGGAACAACAATTGCTGCGCATACTGTAGCAAGTGTACAAGTTGCAGTAATTATTGAAAGAGCTCAGGAAGGTGATGATGCTTGGGAATATTATGATGGTTGGAATAAGGAAAACTTGAATATGGACCGAGTAGCGTCAAATCGTTCTTTACAGGTAGAAGGCGGTTACTACTATCGTGTAAGATGTGAGCATGCAGCAAATAGTGACGTGAGCTGTTCCTTTACCGATGGAATCTACATTGAAGAACCTTAGGAATCTTTCAGATGGGGATCTGAACAAGAGGGAAAAAATTTATTAACTGACAGAAAAACAAAAAACAAAGAAACAAAAACAAAAGCCAATTAAAAAAATTATGTTGCGCCAGTCGGGGAGATTGTGGGAAGCGCCGTTTGCGGTGCGATTTAAAGGAATGAAAACTATTAATTTAATTTCAACCTTACATTGAGAAACCGTAAGACCCACGAGACGGGTTAAAGTCGTCGCAGACGGTGCTTCCCACAATCTCTCCGGCCAAAAAAAGAACGAAAAACAAAAAAGAAAGGATACGAGGCTACATGCTAGGCTTCGTATCCTTTTCCCATGTTATAAGAAATCTCGTTCCCATCCTAATTATTATTCGCGAGTGCCATGCGAAGTGCCTTGGAGAGCTGGTCAGGGCAGGATGTTGCCTTGCTTCCGCAGGTAATGCCTTCCATACGAGAGATGGCATCGTGAACATTCATGCCTTTTACCAGGCTGGAGATCCCGGTAGTATTTCCAGCACATCCACCAACAAATTCTACATTCTTAATGATGTCTCCGTCCAGTTCTACTCGGATCAGCTGGGAACAGACACCATGTGGTCTATAATCCATGCGTATTTGCCTCCTTTGTGTTTCGATATATCGGATTATAGCAAAGAATCCGGGCAAATTCTATAATTTTTCCGTATCTTTTATAAAAAGATCATGAATCAGTCATAAGTTGAAATCCCATTTTCCATCCGTTATAATAGAGCATAGCACAGATGTATGATTGTGATGTAGAGAACATCTTGGGCATATCCTGAGATGAATCAATGGATAAGTTTATTAAGGAGGATGTCGGATATATGATAGGAATTATCGGAGCAATGGAAGAAGAAGTCGCAGCATTGAAGGATGATATGGAGGTACAGGAGACGATCGAGCAGGCATCTATGGTGTTCTGCAAGGGAACGTTATGCGGCAAAGAGGTAGTGGTAGTGAGAAGTGGGATCGGCAAGGTTAATGCAGGAATCTGTGCGCAGATTCTGGTGGACAGATTCCAGGCAGATACACTGATCAATACTGGAATTGCGGGATCTCTGGATGCGAAGATCGATATTGGGGATATGGTCATCTCTACAGATGCCCTGCATCATGATATGGATGCCACGGTATTTGGTGATCCTGTGGGACAGGTGCCGCGAATGGATACATTGGCATTTCCGGCGGATGAGACGTTGGTTCAAAAAGCAGTCCGGGCCAATGAAAAGGCGAATCCGGATATCCATACATTTACCGGAAGAATCGCAAGCGGAGATCAGTTCATCTCTTCGCAGGAAGTGAAAGAAAGAATCGTGGAGAATTTTCATCCGCTGTGCGTGGAGATGGAAGGAGCTGGGATCGCTCATGCCGCTTACCTGAACAAAGTTTCGTATGTCATAATCCGTGCCATTTCGGACAAAGCCGACAACAGTGCGACCATGGATTATCCGGCATTTGAACGCAAGGCAATTGCCCACAGCGTAAGGCTTATGAAGGAATTGCTGCCAATGTTGTAGAATGGATCCTGTACAAGAATCCTGTGAATCTGACAGATTCTCCCTCGGGGAGGTGCGGAATCTGTAGAACGGTTTTTGAGCTCTCCTTTGGAAATTCAGCTATAATGCTAGACAAAGGAGGGCTTTATTATGTTAGAAATCATATTGGACGGGCACGTATTATTCGTGCTTATGGGAATCCTGACAGTCTTAGGGATCGTGAGTAAATGTATCGCCAATGTCACTTTGAAACGTCTGGTGCGCGCAGCGGGGAATATGAACAAAAGCACCCATCCGCTCATGCGCCTGGTGCGCGCCAAGTTTGAACACGCGTGTATGGTCAGCGACAAAGTGGAGAATGTCAGGGTATTTGTGGACAAGTATCTGTACGAGTACCGGGTGCTGGGGATGAAGCTTCATGGATGGAGAAGGATGGAGAATATAACTGCCGGACTGTGTCTGGTGCTCGGAGCCGGCGGAGCGTTGCTGGAATATCTTATGAACGGAATGGGAGATATGGTGCTGAGAACAGGAGCAACAGGAGCGGGTCTTGCAATTTTGGTCTATCTGGTGCATCTGATAACGGATGAAAGATATCAGTTGGAAGCAGTGCAGAATTATATGGTAGATTATCTGGAAAATGTATGTCTTCACCGTTATGAGAAGTCGTATCAGAAGGAGATCAAGGTTATGGCACAGGAGGGGCCATCTATGGAATTTGGCGTAATGCCGGAAGAGAAAAATGAGACGCCAGATTCAGGGGCAGGTCAGGAGATATCAAGTCCTTCCGCTCCCAGAGTTGTAACACCAAGACCAGAAGAGATGCCGCAGCCGTCACCTCAGCCAGCGCCACAGAAAGTCTCACAGATCACACCGCAGGTAACACCACAGACAATGGTGCAGACACCTTCACAGAGCATTCCTCAGGCAGCATCACAGATGCAGACAGCTTCCAGAGACAAGGAATCAAGGAAAGGCAAGTTGGATGAAGTGGAGAAGGATGTCCTGATACGCCAGATTCTGGAGGAGTTTATGGCTTGATTAAACCTTTCTGATTTGATAGAATGGTAACATATACTTTTAAGAGATGAAAGCTTGACAGCACTGAAATACATTTACGATATGGAAGGCTGCTGTTGGAGACAGAGATTATAATGCGTACAATATATGACAGATTGAGAGAATATAGTCATTCGGATTATTATGGTTTCCATATGCCAGGGCACAAGAGGCAGATGGATCTGTTGGGAGATACTTCTCCTTATTCGATTGACATCACCGAGATTGACGGATTCGATGATCTGCACCACGCAGATGGTATCCTGAGGGATGCACAGGAGCGTGCGGCAAGAATCTATCATGCGGATGAGACGCATTTCCTTATCAATGGAAGTACGGTGGGAATCCTGAGTGCTATATTCGGTGTGACTCAGAAGGGAGATACCATACTTGTGGCAAGAAATTGCCACAAGTCTGTGTATCATGCGATAGATATGAATGAATTGAATCCGGTATATCTATATCCGGCTTTTGATTCAGAGGCTCAGTTGAATACAGAGATTTCCGCAGAAGATGTCCGGACAGCTTTGGAGAAGAATCCCAAGATACGTGCTGTGGTCATAGTATCGCCGACGTATGATGGAGTGGTATCGGATGTGGAAGCAATAGCAGAAGCGGTCCATGAAAAAGGCATTCCGATCATTGTTGATGAAGCCCATGGAGCGCATTTTGGCTTTCATCCTTATTTCCCAGAGAACTCCAATACTAAGGGGGCAGATCTGGTCATTCACAGCCTTCATAAGACGCTTCCGTCATTGACACAGACGGCGCTCTTACATGTGAACGGAGATCTTGTGGATCGAAGAAAGGTGAAGAAGTATCTGGATATGCTGCAGACCAGCAGTCCGTCTTATGTGTTGATGGCAAGCATAGACGCTTGTGTTGAGATGTTGGAGCATAAGGCAGAAGAATGTTTTGCACCTTATGTGGAGAGGTTAGAGTATATGCGGATGCGATTATCGGGACTTCTAAGACTGAAGCTGATTCAGACAGAACATTTTGACCGGTCGAAGCTGATCATATCTGTGAAGGATACGGACCTTACCAGCAGGCTGCTTTCGCATATTCTGCTGGAAGAATATCATCTGCAGATGGAGATGGCAGCAGGCACTTATATCTTGGCGATGACATCCATTGGAGATACGGAAGAAGGGATGAATCGCCTGATTGCGGCGCTGGAAGAGATAGATGAGAAGGTGGACCGGCGAATGAGAGAACATGGAATCTCAGAAGTGTTCCAGATTCCGGTACAGTCCAGTCTTCCAAGGGCCCAGATTATCTGTTCAGGCGCTGAGGTAGAGCTTTTTTCGGAAGAAGGGATGATCAGATCACTGCCATGGCAGGAAAGCGTTGGTCATGTGGCAATGGAATATGCATATCTCTATCCGCCGGGATGTCCGTTGGTAGTACCGGGAGAAAAGATATCACAAGAGGCGGCAGATATGTTACAATGGTATCAGGATCTGGATTTTACCATAGAAGGATTGAAAAAAGAGCAGTACATAGAGGTATGGATGCATGGGTAAGATATATTATATGATGGGAAAGAGTTCCTCCGGCAAGGACACGCTGTTTAAGGAAGTGAAGCAGGCAATGCCGGAACTGAAGACCATAACGCTCTACACAACACGGCCGATTCGTGAAGGAGAGCACAATGGTGTAGAATACTTTTTCGTGTCAGAGGATACGTTAAATGCATATGAGAGCCAAGGCAAGATTATCGAGATGCGGGCATATCATACCGTGCATGGAATCTGGAAGTATGCGACGATCGATGACGGACAGGTGGATCTGGATCACGAGAATTATCTGGTGATCGGCACATTGGAATCATACGATAAGATGAGAACATATTATGGAGCGTCGAATCTGGTGCCTATATATATAGAAGTAGAAGACGGGGAGCGTCTGATGCGTGCCCTGAAGCGTGAGAGGGAGCAGGAAGTTCCCAGATACGCGGAACTGTGCAGGAGATTCCTTGCGGATACCAAAGATTTTTCAGAAGAGAACCTTGCAAACCTTGGAATTACCAGAAGGTTCGTCAATCAAGACAGAACACAATGCTTAGAAGAGATTATAGGGGAAATACGATATGGGAAGCTTTAAAGATGTGGTTGGCCACAAAGATATTATCAAATATATAGGAAATGCAATAAGAGAAGATCAGGTATCTCATGCATATATTATGAATGGAGCACGAGGCTCTGGGAAGAAGCTGCTGGCGAATCTTTTTGCGACAACACTTTTGTGTGAGAAGGGTGGACCTGATCCCTGTAATGAGTGCCATTCCTGCAGGCAGGCAGAGAGCGGCAATCATCCGGATATTATCAGAGTGACACATGAAAAGCCGAATTCTATCAGTGTTGATGATATTCGGGAACAAGTCAATAACACGATTATGATAAAGCCTTATCAGGGACCTTACAAAATATATATTATCGATCATGCAGATATGATGACGCCACAGGCGCAGAATGCACTCCTGAAGACGATTGAGGAGCCGCCGAAGTATGCAGTGATCATGCTGTTGACGGAGAATGCAGAGACTTTGCTTCCGACCATTACCTCCAGATGCGTCATGCTGAAACTTCGCTATATCAAAGATACTTTGATTAAGAAGTATTTGATGGAGACTATGGAGATCCCAGATTATAAAGCAGAGATCTGTACTGCATTTGCCCAGGGCAACATGGGACGTGCAATCATGCTGGCGAACTCAGAACATTTTAATGAGATTCGTGATGAGGCAATTCAGCTGCTGAAATACATTCACGAGATGGAATTGAGTGAGATCGTACAGGCAGTCAGCCGGATTACGAAGTATAAGTTAGAAATTACAGATTATCTGGATATCATTATGATATGGTACCGGGATATCTTGCTGTATAAAGCGACCAAAGATATCGACAAGGTCGTATTTAAAGATCAGATAAATTATATCAAAGAACAGGCCAAAAAGAGCTCTTATGAGGGTATCCAGTTAATTCTGGAGAGCCTTGAGAAGGCCAAAGCCAGATTGAAGGCGAATGTAAACTTCGATCTGGTAATGGAGCTTTTGTTCCTGACGATAAAGGAGAATTAATAATATGACAAGAGTGATTGGAGTAAGATTCCGTCCCGCAGGAAAGATCTATTTCTTTGCACCGGGGAAATATGAGATCAAGACGGGTGATAAAGTAATCGTAGAGACGGCGCGCGGTGTGGAGTTTGGATCTGTTGTGAGTGGTCCGAAGGATATAGAAGATAACCAGGTTACACAGCCACTGAAACCGGTGATCCGTATAGCGACCAAAGACGACATCCGTAGGGAAGAAAAGAATCGTGAAAAAGAAAAAGAGGCTTTTGAGATCTGTCTGGAGAAGATTCGTAAGCACGGATTGGAAATGAAGCTGATTGATGCGGAATATACATTTGACAATAACAAGGTGCTCTTCTACTTTACTGCAGACGGAAGAATTGATTTCCGTGAATTGGTAAAGGATCTGGCTAGCGTATTTCGGACCAGAATTGAATTACGGCAGATTGGTGTGAGGGATGAGACGAAGATTCGCGGAGGAATCGGAATCTGTGGCCGTCCACTGTGCTGTCACACGTATCTGACGGAATTTGCGCCGGTATCCATCAAGATGGCAAAGGAACAGAATCTGTCATTGAATCCAAGTAAGATATCTGGTGTATGTGGAAGACTGATGTGCTGCCTGACCAATGAGGAAGAGACATACGAAGAGCTGAACAGCCATCTTCCGAACAATGGTGATCATGTGACAACACCGGAAGGGTTAAAAGGTGACGTACAGTCTGTCAATGTGCTGCGTCAGCTGGTCAAGGTAATCGTAACACTGGATAATGATGAGAAAGAGATCCGTGAATATAAAGCATCGGAACTGAGGTTCAAGCCAAAACGTAAGAAGAAGGACGTGAAGCTGACCAAGGAAGAGATGGCGGAACTGAAGGCACTGGAAGAAAAGAATGGAGTGTCCAAATTAGATGATGAATAATTTAAAGCCCGAAGAGCGTCTGGACGATCTTCAGATTAAAGGATATGAGATCATCCAGAGTCCCGGACGATTCTGCTTCGGGATGGATGCGGTGTTGCTGTCGTCTTATGCAAAGGTCAGGAAGAGAGAACTTGCACTAGACCTGGGAACAGGCACAGGAATTCTGCCGATTCTTCTGGAAGCCAAGAATGAGGGAGAACATTATACGGGACTGGAAATTCAAGAAGAAAGTGCAGACATGGCGCGCCGGAGTGTGAGCCATAATGGGCTGGAAGATAAGATTGATATTGTAACGGGAGATATTAAGGAAGCGTCCGGAATCTTTGGGGCAGCTTCCTTTCATGTCATTACGACCAACCCTCCTTATATGATCGGAGAGCACGGTCTGAAAAATGAAAATGAAGCATTGTACATTGCACGGCATGAGGCATTGTGTACGCTGGATGATATTTTGAGGGAAAGCGCAAGATTGTTAAAGCCGAAAGGGCGGTTTTATATGGTGCACCGGCCATTTCGGCTGCCGGAGATACTTGCCAAGATGTCAGCATATGGAATTGAGCCAAAGCGGATGCGGCTGGTCTATCCCCACATTGATAAAGAGCCGAACATGGTACTTCTGGAAGGACTGCGGGGTGGAAGACCACGAATGCAGGTGGAGCCGCCACTTATCGTGTATCGGAAAGATGGAGAATATACGGAAGAACTTCTGGAGATATATAGGAGGAAATAACAATGCCAGGAACATTATACTTGTGTGCCACCCCCATCGGCAATCTGGAGGATATGACATTTCGATGCATCCGGATTCTGAAAGAGGTGGACTTGATCGCAGCAGAGGATACCCGCAACAGTATCAAGCTTTTGAATCATTTTGAGATCAAAACGCCGATGACCAGCTATCATGAGTACAATAAGATAGAAAAGGGACATAAGCTGGTAGAACATCTGCTGAACGGAGAAGATATTGCATTGATCACGGATGCTGGAACTCCGGGAATCTCAGATCCGGGAGAAGAACTGGTGAAGATGTGCCAGGAGGCGGGAATTGTGGTGACTGCAATTCCTGGGGCAGCAGCTTGTATTACAGCACTTACGATATCTGGATTGTCTACAAGAAGATTTGCATTCGAGGCATTTCTTCCGGCTGATAAAAAGGAACGTCAGGCAGTGCTGGATGAGCTGAAGGAAGAGACGCGGACGATTGTCTTATATGAAGCGCCGCATCGTCTGGTGAAAACGTTACAGCTTCTGTATGATACGATTGGCAATCGTAAGATCAGTATCTGCCGGGAGCTTACCAAGAAGCATGAGACGGTATTCGCTGCAACGATGGAAGAAGCACTTGCATATTATAATAATCATGAGCCAAAAGGCGAATGTGTGATGGTGATAGAAGGAAAGAGCCGCGACGAGATCCGGGCAGAAGAACAGGCACACTGGGAAGAGATGACTATCGAAGAACACATGGAGTATTATGAGAGCCAGGGGATCGATCGAAAAGAGGCCATGAAACGCGTTGCAAAAGACCGGGGAATCGGGAAGCGGGACGTCTACAAAGCACTGTTATAATGCGCCGCTGTAAAGTGATAATCAAGTAATAAGAAGCATTCGTCAACTTGTATAGAAAACCCTGAAAAAATTGTTCAACTTGGGCATAGCCGAAGTTGAACTTTTTTTATATACTTTGAACAGAGCAAAAAAAGCGTAAGAAATAATGTCGGTATGGCAGAATGATTTAGGAGGAAGATTAAAATGGCAAGTTTATCATTAAAACACATTAACAAAACATATCCAAACGGATTTGAAGCAGTAAAAGATTTCAATCTTGAAATTGAAGATAAAGAATTTATCATCTTCGTAGGACCTTCAGGATGTGGTAAATCAACAACACTTCGTATGATCGCTGGTCTGGAAGAGATCTCTTCCGGAGAATTAAAGATTGGGGACAAGATCGTTAACGATGTAGAGCCTAAGGACAGAGATATCGCAATGGTATTCCAGAACTACGCTCTGTATCCACATATGACAGTATATGATAACATGGCATTTGGTCTGAAGTTAAGAAAAGTACCAAAGGATGAGATTGATAAGATGGTTCGTGAAGCTGCTAAGATTCTTGACCTGGAAGCATTGTTGGATCGTAAGCCAAAGGCTTTGTCAGGTGGACAGAGACAGCGTGTTGCTATGGGACGTGCTATCGTACGTAATCCTAAGGTATTCCTTATGGATGAGCCTCTTTCTAACTTGGATGCAAAACTTCGTGGACAGATGCGTATCGAGATCTCTAAATTGCATCAGAGATTAGGTACAACAATCATCTACGTAACACATGACCAGACAGAAGCTATGACACTTGGTACAAGAATCGTAGTTATGAACGCTGGTATCGTTCAGCAGGTAGATACACCACAGACACTGTATGATCGTCCGTGCAACCTGTTCGTAGCAGGATTCATCGGATCTCCACAGATGAACTTCGTAGATGCTGTATGTAAAGTAAATGGCAGCGAAGTATCTCTGATCGCAGGACCTTCTGAGATTAAATTGCCAGCAGCAAAAGCTAAAAAACTTATCGATGGCGGATACGATGGAAAGACAGTTGTTCTTGGTATTCGTCCAGAAGATGTACATGATGAGCCGGAATTCCTTGCAAAATCTCCAGATACAGTTATCGAAGCTAAGATTCGTGTATACGAGATGCTTGGTGCTGAAGTATTCTTGTACTTCGATTATGAAGGATCTAGCATGACAGCAAGAGTTGAGCCTAAGACAACAGCAAGAACAGGTGATGTTGTTAAATTTGCTCTTGATGCTGACAAGATCCACGTATTCGACAAAGAGACAGAGCAGACAATTACAAACTAGGAATAATAACAATGAGGTCAGACACTTTCGGGTGCCTGGCCTCTTCTTTGCTGTATTGAAGTAAAGTATTAGACATGATTTCTATCCTATGGTAAAATAAACATGTATGCTACAGAATAGGAGGATATCCATTGTTATCAAATCAAATATTACATAAAACCGTACAGGATGTGAAGCGGATTACCGGATTAGAATGCGCTGTGTGGGACATGAAGGGAATCTGCCTTGTAATGACAAATGAAAAAATGATAAGTCTTGATGCAGATGTCTCAGAGTTTTGTAAGTCGGCACAGGAGAACGAGAAGAAAGTCAGCGAAGATGTAGGAATGTTCTTGGCATATGAAGATGAAGATCCTTGTTATGTATTCGTTTTAAAAGGAGATTCTCCACAGCTGGAAATGGCAGGCAGAATGGGAGTCAGCCAACTGGAGAATCTGCTGTTTGCTTACAAAGAACGAATGGATAAGAATCGTTTTATCCAGAATCTGATTCTGGATAATCTGTTGTTGGTCGATGTGTATAATCAGGCGAAAAAGATGAAGATCCCGGTAGAACTGCGAAGGACCGTGTTCCTGATAGAGGCGAAGAATGAAGGGGAGAACCTGATTCTTGAGACGTTAAAGGGATTATACGCTACGGGCACAAAGGATTTTGTAACGGCAGTGGATGAAAAGCATGTAATTCTTGTAAGAGCATTGGAGAAGACGGATGATTACCAGAAGCTTGCGCAGATTGCCAGAGAGCTGGTAGATACGCTGAATATGGAAGCAATGGTAAGTGTAAGAGTTTCTTATGGAACGATCATCGAAGAGCTGAAAGACGTGTCCAAGTCATACAAAGAGGCGGATATGGCATTGGAAGTTGGAAGAGTATTCTATTCCGATAAGAATATTCTGGCATATAATGAACTTGGAATTGGACGGCTGATTCATCAGCTTCCATCATCTCTGTGCGAGATGTTTCTGGAGGAAGTATTCCAGGGAAATGTCGCAGATCAATTTGAAGAAGAAGAACTGACGACGGTCTACACATTTTTTGATAACAATCTGAACATATCAGAGACTGCCAGACAGTTATATGTACATCGCAATACGCTGGTGTACCGTCTGGAGAAGATCCAGAAGAAAACAGGGTTAGATGTCAGGGTATTTGACGATGCTTTGACGTTTAAGATAGCCATGATGGTAGCAGACCACATGAAATACATAAATAATTAGGAGGAGATAGTACATGGTGAAATTATACGAAAATGGAGTCTATCTGTTAAACGGCACTGAGATTGTGGAACATGCAGAAGAAGTAAAGGCAAAGACAGGACAGGAATTGTCACCGGCTGAGGCTGCGAAGAATACGATGGCATACCATATCCTTGAGGAGCATAATACTTCTGGTAATATGGAAAGATTACAGATTAAATTTGATAAATTAACCTCTCATGATATTACATTTGTTGGAATCATTCAGACGGCAAGAGCATCCGGCCTGGAAAAATTCCCGATTCCTTATGTCCTGACGAACTGCCATAATTCTCTCTGCGCAGTGGGCGGAACGATCAATGAAGATGATCATATGTTTGGGCTTACTTGTGCAAAGAAATACGGTGGAATCTATGTACCACCTCATCAGGCAGTTATCCATCAGTTCGCACGAGAGATGCTGGCTGGCGGCGGTAAGATGATTCTGGGATCTGACAGTCATACGCGTTATGGTGCACTTGGTACGATGGCAATGGGCGAAGGTGGACCGGAGCTGGTAAAACAGCTGCTGAATAAGACTTATGATATTAAGATGCCACAGGTCGTAGGAATCTATCTGGATGGAGAACCGATGAAGGGCGTTGGTCCGCAGGATGTCGCACTGGCAATCATTGGTGCAACATTTGCAAATGGATATGTGAATAACAAAGTTATGGAGTTCGTAGGTCCTGGAGTTGAGAAGCTGAGTGCTGACTTCCGTATTGGAATTGATGTTATGACTACAGAGACAACCTGTCTGTCCTCTGTCTGGAAGACGGATGAGAAGATTAAGGAATTCTACGATATTCATGGAAGAGTAGAAGAATATAAGGAACTGAATCCGGGAGCAGTGACCTACTACGATGGTATGGTCTATGTGAACTTGAGTGAGATCAAGCCAATGATCGCTATGCCATTCCATCCGTCAAACGTATATACAATTGATGAAGTTAATGCGAACCTGAAGGATATCCTTCATGATGTAGAGCAGAAAGCACTGGTAAGTCTGGACGGAGCAGTTGATTATAGCTTACAGAATAAGATCGTTGATGGAAAATTATATGTAGATCAGGGAATCATCGCAGGATGTGCAGGTGGTGGATTTGAAAATATCTGTGCGGCAGCAGACATCATTAAGGGACATTATATCGGATCGGATGAATTTACCTTCAGTGTATATCCGGCAAGTACCCCAATCTATATGGAATTAGTGAAAAATGGAGCAGTTGCGGATCTTATGGAGGCAGGAACGATCGTGAAGACAGCATTCTGCGGACCTTGCTTCGGCGCAGGAGATACACCTGCTAATAACGCATTCTCTATCCGCCACTCTACAAGAAACTTCCCGAATCGTGAAGGTTCTAAGCTGCAGAGTGGACAGATTGCATCTGTTGCACTTATGGATGCACGCTCTATTGCAGCAACGGCTGCAAACAAAGGATTCCTGACACCTGCTACGGCGATGGATGTGGAATACAAAGGCCGCACCTACCACTTTGACAAGAATATCTATGCAAATCGTGTATTTGACAGTAAGGGAGTTGCAGATCCTTCCGTTGAGATCAAGTTTGGTCCAAACATCAAAGACTGGCCGGCAATGGCACCACTTCCGGAGAATCTGCTGTTAAAAGTTGTATCTGAGATACATGATCCGGTTACCACAACCGATGAGTTGATTCCTTCTGGTGAGACTTCCTCTTATCGTTCTAATCCGTTGGGACTGGCAGAATTCGCACTCTCCAGAAAAGATCCGGCATATGTTGGACGTGCAAAAGAAGTGCAGAAAGCGGAAAAGGCAATCGAAGCCGGACAGTGTCCTCTGGAAGTACTGGATGAATTAAAACCAGTCATGGCAAAAGTGCAGGAAACTTACCCGGAAGCAGGAAAGGGTAATCTTGGAATCGGAAGTACCATATTTGCAGTAAAACCAGGAGACGGTTCCGCAAGAGAGCAGGCGGCATCCTGCCAGAAAGTGCTTGGTGGCTGGGCCAATATTGCGAATGAATACGCAACTAAGAGATATCGCTCGAACCTGATCAACTGGGGTATGCTTCCATTCATTACAGAAGAGAATCATGAGAACTTAAGCTTCAAAAACGGCGATTATATATTCGTTCCAGAGATCCGAAAAGCAATCGAAGAAAAAGCAACCGATATCAAAGCATACGTGGTCGGCGAAGGATTGAAAGAAATTGATCTCAAGCTCGGAGATATGACAGACAACGAAAGAGAAATTATCTTAAAAGGCTGCCTGATCAACTACTACAAAGGTTAAATAAAAGAAAACATACACGGGGACGCAGTTTTTTCTGCGTCCCCGCAACAGTTACCCCTATTTTTGACTCTAATATGTACCAGTACCCATATATCTTGCAGGGAGGAAAAGATATGAAGTGTGATGCGAATACATTTGCGCAGATGTATGAGACAGTCTATAAGGATCTGTATCGATTTGCTTTGTGTATCATGAAGAACCAGCATGAGGCGGAAGATGCAGTCAGTGAGGCAGTGATTGCTGCCTACGAGAATGTCCGAAAACTACGGAATGCCGATGCGTTTAAAAGTTGGATGTTCACGATTCTGTCCAATATCTGCAAGAAGAAATTGAAAAATGCAACAAAAGAGGCGCTGTGTTCATGGGAAGATACATATGAATCTTTCTCCGTTGAGGAAAAAGACATAGGTCTGTCGGTAGATATCAGGAGGGCATTTTTTGTATTGGAAGAAGAAGAGCAGATCGTTATAGGTTTATCGGTCTTTGGCGGATATAACAGTAAAGAGATTGGGAAAATGCTGAGCCTAAATTCTAATACTGTGCGGTCGAAAAGACGACGTGCACTGCAGAAGATGGAATGTGTATTAAGATAAGTCAAGGGAGGCAGCTGTATGGATAGAAGAGAAAAGGAGATATTAGATAAGATTCAGAAGCAGACGGAGAATATTGAGATTCCAGAGAATCTTGGGCCGGATCGGATTCATCGGATGCTGGAAGAAAAGGAACCGAAGAAAAGAATACGAGTGTATCGGATGGGTGCCCTGGCGGCTGCGTGTGTGGTGATCGTGGCAGGAATTGCGGTATGGCAACTGGCAGGTTCCCGGCAGGAACAACAGACGGTGACAACGCCATCGGATAATGTTATCAGTGACAGTAAGACCATTGCCACTGCAGAAGATTATGAACAGGTATATCGTTATATTGAAGCGTACCAGGAAGAATTCTCCAAAGAGAGAGGAGTCGTCACAGAGGAATATGCTGTAGATAGGGGAGATTTTCTGACAAGTGGATCGAATGAATCTGCGGCCGATTCGAAAAGTGCAGTTTCTGACTATGCTGCGTCAACTGGCGATTATTCTCAGACGAATGTAAGACAAGAGGGTGTCGATGAAGGAGATGTAGTAAAGACAGACGGAAGATACTTGTATATTCTGGAAGATAATGAGCAGGAGATAGCAATTGTTGACACTGCCGGCGGAAATATGGAAAAAGTATCTTCTATATCCGTGGAAGAAGACTATATCTACGAATTCTATCTGGCAGAAGAACAGAAGAAATTAGTGGCAGTGTGCAGTCACAGTGGTCTCAATACGGAGGCTGTCAAGGTCATTACCTATGATATCCAGAATCCACAAAAGCCACAGATACAAGGTACAGTTACTCAAAGTGGCAGCTATCATTCATCTCGTATGTCGGATGGATATCTATATCTGTTCAGTGATTACTTTCTGCAGGATCAGGCGAGAAAAGAAGAACCAGAGACTTATATACCGATGGTAAATGGTAAACTCATAGAGGAAAAGGATATCTATCTGCCACAAATCTCTCAGGCATATATGTATGAAGTGATTACAGCGGTCAATCTTGAACATCCTTCTGAGGTCACAGACAGTAAAGCACTATTTTCCAAGGGTGGAGATATATATGTCAGCAATGAAAATATTTATTTCTATGAGACCGAATGGAGGTATTCAAGTAATGATGTGACAACCGTCCGAAAGGTATCTTATAAGAATGGAATGCTGACAGCAGAAGCACAGGGACAGTTTGAGGGATATCTCAATGATTCATTTTCGATCGATGAATATAAAGGCTATCTGCGAGTGGTAACCACCGAAGGTGAGACGAATTCCGTATATATTCTGGATCAAGAACTGGAAATTGTCGGTTCCATCACAGGACTGGCTGAAGATGAGAGGGTATATTCCGCCAGATTTCTGGGAGATACTGGTTACTTCGTAACGTTCCGTGAGACAGATCCTCTGTTCAGTGTTGATCTGTCAGACCCGGAGCATCCAGAGATTATTGGTTCGCTGAAAATCCCAGGGTTTTCCGATTATCTGCATTTTTACGGAGAAGATCAGCTGCTTGGAATTGGTATGAATGTAGATGAAGAGACTATGACGACCGATGGTGTCAAGCTGTCCATGTTTGATATCTCGGATCCTGCAGATGTCAAAGAGAAAGATACGTATGTCCTGGAAAATGTATATAGTACAGACGTTTCTTATGATTATAAGGCAGTACTCATTGATTATGGACGTAATATCATTGGATTCTCCGGTGATGCACAGGGAGGAGAAAAATACTATCTCTTTGCGTACGATGAAGAGAGTGGCTTTGTCTGCAATATGGAAGAAGAAATCAACGGGAATGGACTGCGAAGCGTCAGAGGCGTCTACATAGACGATACATTGTACGTTGTACAGGGCAATATTATAGAATCCTATAGTTTGAAGGACTACCAGAAAACAGACGACTTAATTTTGTAAATATAACGAAAAAATAATAAAAATCTGAAAATTTATACAAATGAATAAAATTATAAATTAATAAAAAGAAAATATAAAAATAGTGTTGACAAATATAATCTCAAGTGCTATTATATAATCAATCCAAAGGAAATCCAAATTAACCAAAAGAATTCCTGACGAGAAAGGGAATCAAAAGTGAAGGATGTCCCATATAAATAATTCTATATGAGATGTTTTTAGAAGGGAAATGGATGAAGATAGTTATAGTTCATATGTCGGTGAGGTATAACAAAATTGGAAATATAAGTTAAAGGAGGCTTAATCCATTGGACAATTTCGAATTTACAAGTCAATATGTTAGTGGTATGGCAAATGAAAGTTCCCAGAGAATAAGCCTTAACCATAGAGGATAGAGAATAGCCGGTAATTATAATAATAAAAAGAGTCGGAGAAGAAAAACCGGAAATAATATAGATTATATTTGCAGACATATTGAGGATAATACCACATAATAGTTCAAAGATATTAGAAGATGTGTAAAGAAACATTACCTAATATATCAGATGTATTCGTAAACTATATTAACTGGAATGTTATAGAAGAAATAACTTAATATGATTATAGACAAATAATAAGGGCACTGGCTATAATAGGAACGGTTATAGGTATAAATAGCTAAGGAATCTGGTTATATAGATTTGAGGGATATGAATAATGGTATCGAAGATTAGAATATAATCGTTAATAAAAAGAGTATAGTAATCTTGGACTTTGAGTTATAAGTATAAAATAAAAAAGGCAAAAGGGAACATCGAATCAAAAGATAACCCTCCGATTAATATAAAAGTATATGATAAAATTTAATATAAAATAGCCATTATAATCAAAAGGTTCTAATGGCTATTTTTTTTATGGAAATATAAGGTTATAAAGTTGTAACTTTTGTAATATATCTTTAACAATTTTCTTTGTACATTTTGACATTATTATAACCATATGATAAACTTATATAAATATAAGTAAGTAAATATACTATTTTGACAATTATTTGAGGTGAGAAATTTGGATAAATATGAATATCGGGTAAAGACAGAGCAGATGCTCGAATACATGGATAAAAAACAATATAAGAAAGCTATGGAGATTGCAGATACCATTGACTGGCGCAGAGTTAAGAATGTGTCTATGCTGAATATGGTAAGTGAGATCTATGAATATAACGGAGAATTCCAGAAGAGCCGAGATATACTATTTGTTGCATTTGATCGCGCTCCGGGAAGCAGAAAGATTGTATACCGGCTCGGTAATCTGGCGTTAAAGATAGAAGATTTTGAAGAAGCATCAGATTGTTATGAAGAATTTGTAAAACTTGCACCAAAAGATCCAAATCAGTATATTTTGAAATACAAGATTCTGAGAGCACAGGGAGCACCATTAGAAGAACAGATTCATGCCATGGAAGATTTTAAAAAGGCGGAGTATGTTGAAAAATGGGCATACGAGTTGGCAAAATTATATCATGAGGCGGGAATGACTGCAGAATGTCTGGAAGAATGTGATGACTTGATTCTGTGGTTTAGCGAAGGAAAGTATGTCTATCAGGCAATGGAATTGAAGATGAAGTATAAGCCATTGACCCCGCTTCAGAAGGAAAAATACGATGCTCGCCCAGGCGCACCAAAGAAAGAAGAGTCTGAGAAGACAGAAGAAAAGAAGCCGGAACAGGCAAAAACGCCTATGGCAGAAATTATCCGTGAAGCAGAGGCGGCTGAAGAGGAAAAAGTTCAGGACGTTGCAAGAGAATTGAAGCAGAATGGAATTGATGTCGCAGAAGAATTGCCGGAAGTAATGGAAGAAGAGATTCCAGAAGAAAAGCCAGAAAAGCATTCTGCAATTACGAGAGTTGTAAAGGGTGCAACTTTGCAAGAAGCACTTGCAACGGGAGTGGCAATCGCCAGTGGAATCAATATAGAAGAGAAAGCAATGAAGGAGAAAGAGGAAGCGTTAAGAGTTACTGGACAGATGCGCATTGAAGAAATCCTTCAGGAGTGGGAAGCAAAGCAGAAGGCGAATGCAGAAGTAATCGAAAAGAAGAAGCAGGAAGACCGCGAGAGAATTAGAAAAGAGCGGGAAGCGGCAGAACGTCGAAAAGAAGCAGAACGCTTAGAAGTAGAGAGAAAGGCAGCTGAGGCGGCCCGAAAAGCGGCGGAAGAAGAAGCGGCCCGAAAAGCGGCGGAAGAAGAAGCAGCCCGAAAAGCAGCCGAGGAAGAAGCGGCTAGAAAGGCAGCTGAGGAGGCGGCTAGAAAGGCAGCCGAAGAAGAAGCAGCCAGAAAAGCAGCTGAGGAGGCAGCTAGAAAGGCAGCCGAGGAAGAAGCCAGAAAAGCAGCGGAGGAAGAAGCAGCCAGAAAAGCAGCCGAAGAGGCAGCCAGAAAAGCAGCCGAAGAGGCAGCCAGAAAAGCGGCGGAAGAAGAAGCAGCTAGAAAAGCAGCGGAAGAAGAAGCAGCCAGAAAAGCAGCCGAAGAGGCAGCCAGAAAAGCGGCGGAAGAAGAAGCAGCTAGAAAAGCGGCGGAAGAGGCGGCCAGAAAAGCAGCGGAGGAAGAAGCAGCCAGAAAGGCAGCGGAGGAAGAAGCAGCCAGAAAAGCGGCGGAAGAAGAAGCAGCTAGAAAAGCGGCGGAAGAAGAAGCAGCCAGAAAAGCGGCGGAAGAGGCGGCCAGAAAAGCAGCAGAGGAAGAAGCAGCTAAAAAAGCAGCGGAGGAAGAAGCAGCTAAAAAAGCAGCTGAGGAAGCAGATACGATCATTCAGGGAAAGACACAGAGAATTCCAGATGATATTGTAAAATTGATGGAAGAAATGGAGAATGATGTAGAAGAAGATAATTTCGAGGCCGATGCGCTGGAAGATACCTTTGAAACAGAGGAAGTAGAAGATCAGGAAGAAGATTTTGATATAGAAGATTTTATCGGCGATTTCGAAGAAGACTTTGCAGAGGAGTTTGAAGAAGACTTTGACGAGGAAGACTTTGGAGAAGAGGATTTCGAAGAAGAAGACTTTGACGAGGAAGACTTCGGGGAAGATTTCGGAGAAGAAGACTTTGCAGAGGAAGATTTTGAGGAAGAAGACTTCGGAGAGGAAGATTTCGAAGAAGAAGACTTTGGAGAAGAAGACTTTGAGGAGGAAGATTTCGGCGAGGAAGACTTTGAGGAAGATGACTTCGAGGAAGAAGAACTTGAGGAAGAAGAACTTGAGGAAGAAGACTTTGAGGAGGAAGATTTCGAAGAGGAGGAACTTGAAAAGGCAGAGCCTGAACCGGTAACAGAGACTCTTGAAATTGAGGAGCCATCTGAAGAAGAGATTCAGAAAAGAATTAAAAAGTCAAAAGGCGGTGGAGTTCCGTTTGATACAGGATTTGTTGTGACCGGACGTTATGATCTGAGCGCAACTAGTGAGATTGGTCTAAAAGCTGGACTTACCGAAGAACAGAAAAAATTGTTCTCTTATTTTGTTCCGGTAAGAGGAATGAGTGAACAGATCGTGGAAGTTCTTGATAATGACCGGAGAGCACAGAGAGAAGGAACCTCAAAGACAGGAAACCTTCTGGTAATCGGACGTAAAGGTTCTGGTAAGACGGTACTTGCAGTAGATATTGTAAAGGCAATTCAGAAGCAGAGGAACCTGAAGCAAGGAAAGGTAGCGATTGTAACAGGAGAATCATTGAATAAGAAGGAATTGACGAATATTATTCAGAAGCTTCGTGGTGGTGCAATTATTATCGAAAAGGCAGGCAAACTGAATTCCAGAACAATTAAAGAGTTAAATTATCTGATGGAAAAGAAGACAGGAGAACTTCTTTTTGTGCTGGAAGATCAGAGAAAACCACTGGAGCGTCTGATGACAGCCAATCCAGATTTTAAGAAGAAGTTTACTTCAAGACTGGAACTTCCGGTATTTATAAATGATGAATTGGTAACGTTTGGACAGACATATGCGAAGGAGAATGGTTATAAGCTGGATGAAATGGGAATTCTTGCATTATACAGCAGAATTGATGTGATGCAGAGAGAAGATCATGCGGTATCTGTTGCAGAGGTTAAGGAAATCATGGATGAAGCAATTGAACATTCTCAGAAGGCAAATGTAAAGCATTTGGCAAGAAGAGTGTTTGGAAGAAGTACAGATGAGTCTGACAGAATTATTTTGAAAGAGGAAGATTTCAAAATATAAGAGATGAATAAAAGTAGGGTTTTGGTGAGTAAGATTTGCCAAAACCCTTTCTTTTTATGGTGGTCTAAAGTATAATAATAATATATCGCAACAGAATGTGAGGGATAGTTATATGGCAGAGAAAAAGAAAAAACCATATGAAATCGGCGAACTGGACCAGTACCTTTTTGGACAGGGAACACACTATGAGATTTACAAAAAAATGGGAGCTCATAGAGTGAAAAAAGGGAAAAAAGAGGGCGTATATTTTGCAGTATGGGCACCGCATGCGCGTTCTGTGTCTGTAGTGGGCGATTTCAATGAGTGGAGCATGGAAGCTAATCCAATGGAGAGGGAAGAACCATTGGGAATATACACATGTTTTATTCCGGGTGTTGAAGAGGGAGCTTTATATAAGTACTGTGTGGAGACATATACAGGAGAATATGTTTTTAAGTCTGATCCATATGCGAATTATGCAGAGCTAAGACCGGGTACAGCATCAAGAGTGACGGATATTTCCCAGCTTAAGTGGACAGATTCTGTCTGGATGGAGAAGCGTGAACAGTGGAATCATATGAAAGAACCAATGTCTATCTATGAAGTACATATTGGTTCCTGGAAGCGGCATCTTGGAACGGAAGGTACGGGATTCTATAATTATCGTGAGTTTGCAAAGGAAATTGTAAAGTACGTAAAAGATATGGGATATACTCACGTTGAATTGATGGGAATTGCGGAACATCCGTTTGACGGTTCCTGGGGATATCAGGTGACGGGATACTTTGCACCGACTTCTCGTTATGGAACACCAGAAGATTTCGCGTGGATGATTAATTATCTTCATAAGAATAAAATCGGAGTTATCCTGGACTGGGTACCGGCTCATTTCCCGAGAGATATACACGGATTGGCTAATTTTGATGGAACCCCTACATATGAATATGCAGATCCAAAAAAGGGAGAACATCCAGATTGGGGAACCAAGATTTTTGATTATGGAAAAAATGAAGTGCGTAACTTTTTGATTTCTAATGCTTTGTTCTGGATTGAATATTTCCATGTAGATGGTCTGCGAGTAGATGCGGTTGCATCCATGCTTTATCTTGACTATGGAAAACAGACTGGTCAGTGGATTTCTAATAAATATGGCGGAAATCAGAATCTTGAAGCAATTGATTTCTTCAAACATCTGAATTCCATTGTAAAAAAACGTAATCCAGGTGCATTAATGATTGCAGAGGAATCTACAGCTTGGCCGAAGGTTACCGGAGATGTTGAAGACGATGGCCTTGGTTTCAGCCTGAAATGGAATATGGGATGGATGCATGATTTTATAGAATATATGAAACTGGATCCATACTTCAGAAAATATAATCACAATCAGATGACATTTGCTATGAGTTATGCACATAGCGAGAACTTTATTCTGGTATTATCACATGATGAAGTTGTTCACTTGAAGTGTTCTATGCTGAACAAGATGCCGGGCCTTGGGTTCGACAAATATGCGAATCTAAAAGTCGGGTATGCCTTTATGATGGGACATGCCGGAAAGAAGCTTCTGTTCATGGGACAGGAATTTGCCCAGCTTCGTGAGTGGAGTGAAGAACGAGAGTTAGACTGGTATCTTCTGGCAGAAGAGGAACATCTGCAGATGCAAAACTGGGTAAGAGATCTGCTCCATCTGTATAAGAAGAATAAAGCAATGTATGAGCAGGATGACAGCTGGGATGGCTTCGAGTGGGTCAACGCAGACGATGCTGACAGAAGTATCTTCAGCTTTATCAGACATTCCAAAGGAAATAAAAAGAACCTCCTGTTCGTATGTAACTTTACACCAGTGGAGAGAGAAGATTATCGTGTTGGTGTACCGAGAAAGAAACAGTATAAGCTGATCATGAATAGTGATGATCCGAAATATGGTGGAAAAGGAGAAGAAAGACCACTTGTTTATAAGGCTAAGAAGGAAGAATGCGATGGAAGACCATATTCCTTCGAATATAAATTGCCAGCATATGGAGTTGCTATATTTGAGTTTTAAGTGGGAATTTAGATGAGTGAGTTGGTAATTGAGAGTGTACGGCGCAAGGATGAATGGGATGGTTGGCATTGCGGAGTCCTTCGCTGAGAAGCCATAACAGGAAAAGGAGCAGATATTTTGTGACCAGGCTGATTCACCCCGAAATCTTGATGATTTCGAGGCTCAGCAGCCTTCTTAGATCTGGCTTGAGGCCAGATCTTCGCGCAAAATGTCTGTTCCTTTTTCTGTAACGGCTTCTAACGCTTGTCCAACGAATGTCAACCATCTCATTCATCCTCTCGCCTGTCATTCCCAAGTCCGAAACTTCCTCATCTGCGAGGATTCCTGCGTATGACGAAAAGGGAAAGATATTGGCAATAGTTTGACAGAATAACTAACCAATATTTCCATCAAAATAATAATGAATAGTATAAGAATATCGTACCTCATTACGCTTCACGCTAGGAATTCCCCTAGATGAGTTCGTTCCGTGATTGAGAATGTCAGGCGCAAGGGAGTTGGATCGGTTGGTCTGTATCCGTTTATCCAAGCACTAGAATCCGTTACAGAAAAAAGAACTGCAATTCCGTGTGAGAATTTGGTTACAGACCAAATTCGAAAGGACTGCTGAATCGAGAAATTATCCAAATTTCTCGGTGAATCAGTCCGGTCACGAAATTGCAATTCTTTTTTCTGTTATGGATTCTCAGCGAAGGATACCGGATACAGACCAACCGATCCAACTCCCTTGCGTCGTGCACTCCTCAATCACAAAACTTACCCATCAAAATTCCTACTGAACACTCTCGCTGGAATCGGTTGTGCCATCATCGATGACTAATCCGGTGTCACCGGAGGTGTCTGTATCGGTTCCGTCTGCGGTGGAATCGTCGATTGCAGCATCATCTGTGGAATCACTTCCATCGAGATCGGAATCGTCTGTGATATCTGTATCATCGGTGTTGTCTTCTTCTTCGTCGGTGTCAGCGTCTTCGTCTACTTCTTCTGTATCTTCGTTGGTATCTTCATCCTCTCCGCCGAAGAGATCTTTGAAGAATCCAACTATTTTATCCCAGAAGCTTTCTTTTTCTTCGCCGACAACTGCATCCAGTGTACTGTCAATGATGGCATCTGCTCCGAGGACATCGTCCTGAGTATCGTTGATGATTCCGCCGTCGTTAGAATCGCCGGTAAAGAATCCTTTGACAGAACTCCAGAGGTTGGAGAAGAATCCGCCGCTTTCTCCGTTCAAGTTGTCCAGTGTCTTCTTCAATGCTTTTGTGTCATAATCGTATTGAGAGATTGTCTGCATCAGGGATACGATCTGAGCCATCTGTCCTTCGGAAAGGGTGATGTTATATTTATCTGCGGCATTGTTGACTGCATCCTGAATCTCGCCTTCATCTGTTAAGTTGTTATCGATGACGTCTTCTTTTACTTCGTTCATCAGGTCGCTTGCCTGTTCCTGACCGATGGTATCGGCAAGTTCTCCGGTAGTTATCAGTTCCTGAGTGGCAGCTTCCTTCTGTCCTTCGTCCAGGGCTTCACCGCTTGCCTGTTCATAAGCCATCATGATTCCGGTCAATGCCCCGGTACCGGATACTTCGATTGGAGAGGCAGCAACAACATTGCAGTTCTCAACACCGGAAGTTAATAATGTACTTGCAATCATAGAACTGGTTACATAAGTCAGGTTTGCAACTTTTACCTGTACACCGCCACTGCTGGTTGGTTCCACATAGGAACAGCTATATGTACGAGTTCCAATCTGTTCCTCAGAAGCGATTCCTTCCATGTATTTTCTTTCATCCGCATTGGTTACTTCGATGGTATCCACTTCATCAGCAGAAGTTCCGAAATATTCGTACATGGAGGTTTTCTGTTCCTCTGTAAGATTGGCGCCAAGAGTTACAACCTTTGAGCTGTCAGCCTGAGCTACCAGAGGCAGGCTGGAGCAGGTAAGTACTGCAGCCATGATTAATGGTAATGTTCGTTTTATCTTTTTCATAATGTCTGGTGTAAACACCATACCTCCTTTTTGTTCTTTTGCGGCGACAGCCGACGCAAGCAAAATGGCTATAGCTTCGTCGACTGCCACACGGAGACTTCATGATTCTACCCTAATATACCATATTCCGCTATTTTTGCAAATAAAATATGCATTAACTATTTCTGAAGATTTTCTGTAGACGTTGATCAAATAGCTCTTCGTCTATGACACCTTGCATACTTCCAAGCAATTCGCCGTTCTGAAAGAATACGAATGTCGGAACGATATTTGCTTCGTAGTTGGCGGCGAGTACGGCCGATTCGTCAACTTCTACTTCGCAGAATTTAATCTGGCCTTCATATTTTTTCTCGATTTCCTCGACAACCGGCTTCATCATAGCGCATTTGCCGCACCATATTGCATAGAACATGACAACAACCGGGAGTTGGCTGTGTTTCGCCTCAGCCGCAAAATTTTTGGCTGTTAAGTGTAACATATTATTCAACCTTTCTTTTTTTCATCTTCTAGCATCTGGGATTCAATATGCGATATACTTCATCCATAGAGTGCCTTAAACAGAGTAATTTGTTGTGTAATCCTTTTTGTCGGTAAGTTAATTCACAGATCTTTTGTTTGATTCCTTTTTTTCGTCTGCGTCCCATATGCTTACATCCAGATATAAATTCTTCTATATTAATATATGCAGATGTACAAGACTTTGGCACAAAGAGATATTATCAAGATTTCCTGTGAGCAATTAATTTGCAGATGGGGTCACCCATGGAAGAGAACTTTTCTTCATACTCTGTCATAATATTGCCCTGGTTCATATCTGGTGTGTTATGTAAGTCGTAGGTACAGGCGGCAAGTTCAAATGTGGAAGATTCTTTTAGTTGTTCTACGGAAAAATCAAAGAGGGGCCTGTTATCTGTCTTGAATTCAACAGTCCCGTCCTGAGTGAGTATCCGGTCATATTGTGCAAAGAATTCAGCAGAAGTCAGGCGTCTGCGGGCATGACGAGCCTTTGGCCATGGATCTGAGAAATTCAGATATATACGGGAGACTTCGTCAGGAGCGAATACTTCTGCGATATCAGCGGCATCCATACAGATGAAGCGAATATTAGATGGAGCAGTTTCCGTTTCCTGGAATTTTTCCACTGCACGAAGAAGGACACTGGAATATCTTTCGATGCCAATGTAATTGATATCTGGATTACACTGAGCAAGGGAGAGGAGAAACTTTCCTTTTCCCATTCCGATTTCTATATGTATGGGATTGGTATTATTAAATACATTTTGCCAATTTCCTTTAAAATCAGTTCCATTTTTAACAACTTCTTTACAGTCGTTCAATACACCTTCTGCACGTGGTATATTTCTAAGACGCATACGCGATTCCTCCCTATTTTCAAGCGTTTTAGCATATCTTTTAGTTTATCTCCTGAGCAAAGAAAAGTCAATTCTACACGAATGTGTTAAATAAGTAACAAGGCTGTAATTTTTTGGTAATATTGACTATGGAAATTTGAAAAAATAAGAGTATTATTATAACATGAGTGTAATTATAGGAAAATGGAGGCGCCTATGGAATCTGTTGTTGAAAAATTAGCGGATATAGAGATGACTGCGGAAGCAATTGTGGAGCATGCCGAGGCTCAGAAAAAAGAGATTGAGAAAGAGATTCAGAGGAAGCGAGACCAGTTTGATGAGAATTTGGAAAGTGAGACGCAGGTACAACTGGATCAGATTAAAGCAGAAGCCGACAGGGAGATGGAACGGATTCTGGCGGATCAGAGAGAGAAGAATCAGTCGACGATTGATAATCTGAGAAAAGAATTTGAGAAAAATCACAGCGCATATGCCCAGGAGATTTTGAAGCATATAATAGAGGTGTAAAACATGGGAAATGTTATGTCATACAGCGGAATTGTTACAAAGGTCCGTGCGATGCAGGCAAAGCTCCTTACAGAAAAAGATTTTGAGAATATTGCGAATCTGAAAAGCGTACCGGAAGCTATAGATTATCTGAAAGAAAAGCCGGCTTATGCAGATTATGTTAATCGGATGGATGTCTCGTTGTATCACCGCGGCAATGTGGAAAAAGTGCTGTATCAGTCGTTGTTTGATGATTACACAAGAATTTTCCGGTTTGCGGGAATGGAACAGAAGAAGTTCCTGAAGATATACAGGAAGAGGTATGAGATTGATCTGATTAATTATTGTCTGCGTATCATATTTAATCATTACGATAAACCGTTTGATCTAGAATATAAGAAAGAATTCTTCGATAAGTATTCCCAGATATCCATTGATAAGTTGATCACATCAAGAAATATTGTAGAATTGGTAGATAACCTGCGGGGAACGGAGTATTATGCTCCTCTCCAGAAGCTAAGAGATGCAGAGGATGCGAATCTCTTTGATTATGATCTGGCATTGGATCTGTATTATTTTTCCAGTATGTGGAAAAAGAATAAGCGGCTTCTGAAAGGGAAGGAACTGGAACTTTATACCAGGGACTGTGGAACGAAGATAGATCTTTTGAATATCCAGTGGATCTATCGTGCTAAGAAGTATTATCATATGCTTCCACCAGATATCTATTCCCTTACTATTCCGATTCATTATCGAATCAGTGTTGAGGAATTTAAAATGCTGGTCGAGGCACCTACACTGGAAGAATTCGAACGGCAGCTTGGGACGACTTATTATGCAAAGAAACTTGTTGGTTTTGAGGGAAAGAAACTGGAGCATATCTATAAAGAATGTCTGAAGCGATTATATCTGAGTGACCGGAGAAAGAATCCATATTCTATAGCAACGGTCAATACGTATTTATTTTTAAAAGAAGAAGAAATATATAAACTAACTACAGCCCTTGAATGTATCCGTTACGGCTTATCTTCAAGAGAAACGTTAGGATACCTAGGAGGTGTGATTGAATGATTGTAAAAATGAAGTTTTTGAGCATTAGCGGACCAAGAACAGATATTGACCGTGTATGTGATGTATATCTGTCAAAATATGAGATGCAGCTTGAGAACGCCCTTACTGAATTAAAGACGACAGACAATCTCATGCCTTTTGTAGAGGTGAATCCGTATAAGGAACCATTAGCAAAGGCAGAACAGTTTGCGGCTTTGATACCGGATGGAAATGTTCATGTGGACGCTTCCATGACGGAAGACGAGATGATTACATTGATTCGGAATATTAATCATAATTATCTGGAACTGGTAGAAAAGAAAGAACTTTTAAAGAAGAAAGCAGATGGCATAAAGGATAACCTGAATGTACTGGAGCCGTTCAGACCACTGGAGCTGGATCTCTACAAAGTCATGAGATATAAGTATATGAAGGTTCGTTTCGGAAGAATTGAAGTCGATTATTATAAGAGACTGGAGAGATATCTGTTTAGTGATCTGAATGCAATATTCCTGGAAGGTGTCCGGAATGAGAATTATGTCTATGGCTGCTATTTTGTCTCGAATGCAGAGGCAAGTAAAGTGGACTCGGTATTCAATTCTCTTCA
Organism: Bariatricus sp. SGI.019; assembly: GCF_050315235.1. NCBI lineage: Bacteria > Bacillati > Bacillota > Clostridia > Lachnospirales > Lachnospiraceae > Bariatricus > Bariatricus sp. SGI.019. The sequence continues at coordinate 56,215 of NZ_JBNPOQ010000005.1, forward strand.
TTTTGAAAGAATCTCGCTATCCAGGGATTATGTTGGGACACCGGAACTGGCATGCCAGGATATCCAGAAAGAAATTAATGATGCTGCAGAACAGATGAAGGAAATTGATACTAAAATCGAAGAACTCATGACAAAGCATGCGTCACAGCTTCTTGGTGCAAGAAGAAGGCTGGAAGAGTTATCGAATAACTTCGATGTACGAAAGATGGCGGCAAGGACAGATGTAGGAGATAATAAAGAAGATTATTATATCCTCTGCGGCTGGATGGGAGAAAAAGATGTTGAGGCATTTGTAAAAGAAGCAGAACACGATGACAAAGTGTTCATCGTGGTAGAAGAGGATAAGGAAAAGTTCTTTGGAGATCCTCCGACGAAGTTAAAGAATCCTCGATTCTTTAAGCCTTTTGAGATGTTTATCCGTATGTATGGGCTTCCGGCTCATGACGAGATGGATCCGACGATGTTCGTGGCACTGACGTATACATTTATTTTTGGTGCCATGTTTGGAGATATGGGGCAGGGACTGTGCCTGTTTGTTATCGGCGGTCTGCTCTATCTGATCAAGAAGATCGATCTGGCGGGAATCATATCCATCGCCGGTCTTTTCTCGACATTTTTTGGATATATGTTCGGCAGTATATTTGGATTTGAGAATATTATTGAAGCACATTGGTTAAGGCCGGTGGAAGCAATGACGAATCTTCCGTTTATCGGTCAGCTGAATACCGTATTTGTTGTGGCAATTGCATTTGGTATGGCGCTGAATCTGCTGGTGATGATCTTCAATGTGGTTAACGCTATAAAGTCACATGATCTGGAAAACGGGCTGTTTTCGAATAACGGAGTGGCAGGACTTGTGTTCTATGGCTTTCTCGTTCTTACGATCGTCTTGTATATGACAGGACATAAAGTTCCGGGAAATATTATGATGGTTATCTTCCTGGGAGTTCCGATTTTGATGTTCGTGTTCAAAGAACCTCTTGCCAATCTGGTTCAGAAGCGACATAAGAAGATGGAAGAAGGAAAAGTCATGTTCTTTGTGCAGGCATTTTTTGAATTGTTCGAAACAATGCTGAGTTACTTTTCCAACACCATATCTTATGTGCGAATCGGCGCATTTGCAGTCAGTCATGCGGCAATGATGGAAGTTGTACTTATGCTGTCCGGTGCATCTGAGGGAAGTACGAACTGGATCGTATTTGTGCTGGGCAATATTCTGGTATGTGGACTGGAGGGACTGGTCGTTGGAATCCAGGTACTTCGTCTGGAATACTACGAGATGTTCAGCCGGTTCTATAAAGGAAACGGACGGGAATTCAAACCGTTTAATAATCATAGTAAAGAACATTAATAATCCAAACATAAGGAGGATATCAATCATGACATTAACAGTAAAATTATTACTCATTGCAACTTTGATACTTAGTATTATTATTCCATTTGGCTATTATCTGCTCGGAGAAAAATCCAGAAAAAGATATAAACGAGCAATTGGAACCAATGTATTCTTTTATTTTGGAGCATTTGTAATTGCAGCAATCATGATGTTTGGCGGGGATCCGGTACAGGCTGCTGACACTGCAGAAAATGTTGCTTCAAATGCTACAGGATTCGGTTACCTTGCCGCTGCACTTTCAACCGGTTTGTCTTGTGTAGGTGGTGGTATTGCCGTTGCCAGTGCTGCCAGTGCTGCTCTTGGAGCAATCAGTGAAGACTCCAGCGCACTTGGTAAGTCTCTGATCTTCGTAGGTCTTGCAGAAGGTGTATGTCTGTATGGACTGATCATCTCCTTCATGATCTTAGGTAAATTGTAAGATGAAGATGTATCTGATCAGTGATAATATCGATACGCTGACAGGAATGCGGCTGGCTGGTGTCGATGGTGTAGTGGTTCATGAAAGAGAGGAGCTTCGGGAGGCCATTGAGACTGCGATGAATGATAAGACAGTGGGAATCATACTGCTGACGGAAAAGTTCGGCAGAGAATTCCCGGATCTGATCGATGAGATCAAGCTGGGACGAGAGATGCCGCTTTTGATAGAGATTCCTGACAGACACGGAACCGGACGTAAGAAAGATTTTATCACATCTTATGTAAATGAGGCGATTGGCCTGAAATTATAGATGGAATGAAATTCCAATTGAAAAGAAGGTGACACACTTGACAATAGAAGAGAAGATATCACATTTGCAGGCCGCAGCGATGGAAGAAGCCAGAACAGAGGGCAATGCTATTATGAAAAAGCATGAAGATGCGCTGATGGGCGTATTTGAGCAGCACCGCATAGAAGCAACCCGACAGTCGGAGATGAGAGTGAAGGCGGAAAGAGTCCATGCAAAGCAGCAGCTGAATATGGCGATGTCCAAGGCGCAGCTGGAATTAAAAAGAGAACTGGGAAAGACACAAAAAGAGTTGAAAAAGGAGCTGTTCCGGGAGGTTGAGGAACTGATACGGGACTTCATGAAGACGGAAGAATATAAGCGTCTTCTGATTGAGTATATTAATAAGTCGGCCCGATTTGCAGACGGGGCAGCTATGACGATCTACATTAATCCGACGGATGAAGATAAGAAAGATTATCTGGAGGAACATACCGGCATGGCACTTACCGTGAGTAAAGAGGACTTTATCGGAGGTGTGCGGGCCGTGATCAGAGAACGGAATATTCTGATTGATCACGCGTTCAAGGGCGCAATTGAAAAAGAATATCGTGAGTTTGTATTCAGAGGAGGTGCGGGAGTTGAATAGTGTATCAACTGGAAAAATCTACGGAATCAATGGTCCCGTTATCTACTTGAAAGGTATGACTGATTTTAAGATGTCAGAGATGGTATATGTAGGGGAACAGAGGCTGGTGGGCGAAGTGATTTCCCTGGATAAGGATCTGACAACGATACAGGTATATGAGGAAACATCAGGATTAAAACCGGGCGAGATCGTGGAGTCATCTGGATCAGCAGTATCCGTTACTCTGGCACCGGGAATTCTGAATAATATATTTGATGGAATTGAACGTCCGTTGGATCGAATCGCGGATACTGCCGGGTCATTTATCACCCGAGGAATCAGTGTGGATTCGCTGGACAGAGAAAAGTTGTGGGATACGCATATGACGGTGTGTGTTGGAGATGTGGTTCATGGCGGAAGCATTATTGCGGAGGTTCCGGAGACACGTGCAATTGTTCATAAGTGTATGGTGCCGCCAGATGTAGAAGGAACGGTTGTCTCCGTTGTTCCGGATGGGCAGTATACGATAGAGGATGTGCTGGTTACGCTGGAACTTTTGGATGGCAGCAGGAGAGATCTTACGATGACACAGCGCTGGCCGATCCGTGTTCCGAGACCGTCGGCTCATCGATTCCCGGCAAATATTCCACTGATTACAGGACAGCGTATCGTGGATACCATGTTCCCGATTGCAAAGGGAGGAACTGCAGCGATTCCGGGAGGCTTCGGAACAGGAAAGACGATGATGCAGCATCAGATTGCGAAGTGGGCGGATGCAGACATTATTATCTATATCGGATGTGGAGAGCGTGGGAATGAGATGACGCAGGTATTGGAAGAATTCTCTCAGCTGGAGGATCCGAGAACCGGTAACCCATTGATGGATCGTACCACTTTGATCGCCAATACTTCGAATATGCCTGTGGCAGCCCGTGAGGCTTCTATCTATACAGGCCTTACACTGGCAGAGTATTATCGGGATATGGGATATGATGTGGCTATTATGGCTGATTCTACTTCACGTTGGGCAGAGGCTCTGCGTGAGTTGTCCGGACGTCTGGAAGAGATGCCTGCTGAGGAAGGCTTTCCTGCATATCTGGCTTCTCGGCTGTCAGCATTTTATGAAAGAGCTGGTATGATGCAGACTTTGAATGGCGAGGTGGGGTCCGTATCCATTATCGGAGCAGTATCTCCTCAGGGAGGAGATTTTTCAGAACCAGTTACGCAGAATACTAAGCGATTTGTGAGATGCTTCTGGGGACTGGATAAATCTCTGGCGTATGCAAGACATTTCCCGGCAATTCACTGGCTGAACAGTTATAGTGAATATTTGAATGATCTCAGTGGATGGTACGCAGACCATGTGTCGCCGAAGTTTACAGATTATCGAAACAGAATGATGACCATTCTGAGCCAGGAGAGTAACCTGATGGAGATTGTAAAATTGATCGGCGGAGATGTACTTCCGGATGATCAGAAACTGATCCTGGAGATCGCCAGAGTAATCCGTCTGGGCTTCCTGCAGCAGAATGCTTTCCACAAAGATGATACCTGCGTATCGCCGGAAAAGCAGTTTAAGATGATGGATGTTATCTTATATCTGTATAAAACATCCCGGGCTCTTGTTGCAATGGGAATGCCGATGTCTGTGTTAAAGGCGGAAGGAATCTTCGAGAAAGTAATTGCAATGAAATATGATGTTCCAAACGATGATCTGCAGCTGCTAGATCTATATAAAGTGGAGATTGACCATTTTTATCAGAGAGTAATCGAAAAGAATGCATAAAGGAGGAACCGTAAATGGCAATAGAATATCTTGGACTGAGTAATATCAACGGACCTCTTGTTGTACTGGAAGGAGTGCAGAATGCTTTCTTTGACGAGATTGTTGAATTTGTCGTAGAAGGCAACATCAAGAAGATGGGCCGTATTGTTGAACTGAATGAAGACAAGGCGATTATACAGGTGTTTGAAGGAACGGAGAATATGTCCCTTCAGAATACGCATACAAAATTGACCGGGCGTCCGATGGAAGTGGCTGTGTCACCGGATATGCTGGGGCGTACATTTAACGGAATCGGAGAACCAATCGATGGACTGGGCTCGATTACGGCAGTGGAGCGAAGAGATGTCAACGGACTTCCGCTGAACCCGGTGCGCAGAGAATATCCGCGAAACTATATCCGGACCGGAATCTCTGCAATTGATGGACTGACAACACTGATTCGTGGACAGAAGCTTCCAATCTTCTCGGGAAATGGACTGCCGCATGATCAGCTGGCAGCACAGATTGTTAAGCAGGCATCTCTGGGAGATGGCGCAGAAGGAGAATTTGCGATTGTATTTGGAGCAATGGGTGTAAAGCATGATGTGGCGGAATTCTTCCGGAAAACATTTGAAGAAAGCGGAGTATCTGACCATGTATGTATGTTCCTGAACCTGGCAAATGACCCGGTGGTGGAACGTCTGATCACACCGAAAGTTGCGCTGACAGTGGCAGAATATCTGGCATTTGAATGCAATATGCATATCCTTGTTATCCTGACGGATATGACCTCGTTTGCAGAAGCGTTACGAGAAGTCTCATCCTCCAAAGGAGAGATCCCTTCTCGAAAGGGATACCCGGGTTATCTGTACAGTGAGCTGGCAACCATCTATGAGCGTGCCGGAATTGTAGAGGGTTCAAATGGATCTGTAACGCAGCTTCCGATCCTTACGATGCCAAATGATGATATTACACATCCGATCCCGGATCTGACCGGATATATTACAGAGGGCCAGATTGTATTAGACCGAAGCCTTCATGGGCAGGCGATCTATCCGCCGATCAGTGTACTTCCGTCCCTGTCACGTCTGATGAAGGATGGAATTGGAGCTGGATATACCCGTGAAGATCATCAGGATCTGGCAAACCAGTTGTTTTCTGCATATGCAAAAGTGGGAGAGGCAAGAAATCTGGCTTCTGTTATCGGCGAAGATGAATTGTCTCCGATTGATAAAAAATATCTGAAGTTTGGTGTAGAGTTTGAAAAACGTTACATCGGCCAGGGCCCGACGGAGAATCGGACGATTCAGGAAACGCTGGATCTGGGCTGGGAACTTCTGCGGTTATTGCCAAAAGAAGAGCTCGACCGAATTGATACAAAACTGATCGATAAATACTATACACCGGCAACAGACTAGTTGCGATATTTGGAAATAGCAGATAGTCTGTAGACTGTAATAAGATTAGCAGTAGAAAAGAGGTTTGTATATGGATCCGAGAGAATTTCCTACAAAAGGAAACTTAATGCTTGCTAAGAATTCGCTGGCACTTGCGCGTCAGGGATATGAGCTGATGGATAAGAAACGTAATATCCTCTTAAAGGAATTGATGGGGTTGATTGATGAGGCGAAAGATATCCAGGAAGAGATTGATTCGACCTTTACGAAAGCATATGCCTGTCTGAAGCGTGCCAATATTGAGCTGGGAATCAGTAAAGTACAGGAGTTGGCCTTTACTGTTCCGATAGAGGATTCTATCCGTATTCAGACGCGAAGTATTATGGGAACAGAAATTCCGCATATAAAATATGATGAGAAACAGAATAAACTGACTTATGCATTTGGTGCCACGCATGAGTCTATTGATATTGCCAGAGAGGCATTCCGTGAGGTGAAAGCATTGACGATCAAGCTGGCTGAAGTTGAAAATTCAGCTTATCGCCTGGCTACGAATATCAAGAAGACACAGAAACGCGCCAATGCACTGAAAAATATTACAATCCCGATGTATACCAATCTGGTTTATAACATCAGTAATGCCCTGGAAGAAAAAGAAAGAGAAGAATTTACCAGATTGAAGGTAATTAAAAGGATGCAGGGGAAGTAGGAATTTAGATGAGTTAGTTGGTGATTGGGTGTGTACGGCGAGAGGACGGATGGGATGGTTTCCATTGCGGAGTCCTTCGCTAAGAATCCATAACAGGAAAAAAAGCAGATATTTTGTGACCAGGCTGATTCGCCCCGAAATCTTGATGATTTCGAGGCTCAGCAGCCTTCTCAGATCTGGCTTGAAGCCAAATCTTCGCACAAAATATCTGCTTCTTTTCCAGTAACGGATTCTATCGCTTGGCCAACGAATGGAAACTATCCCATCCATCTTCTCGCCTGACATCCCCCAAGTCCGCAACTTCCTCATCCGGGAGGATTCCTGCGCGTCATGCAGAGGGAAAGATATCAGTAAAGATATTGTCAAAAAACTGGCGGAATAACTAACTGATTCTTCCATTGAAATAATGATGAATAGTATAAAAACATCGCTCCCCATTGCGCTTCGCGCCAGAAATTCCGCCAGATGAGTCCGTTCGGTAATTGGAAATGTCAGGCGCAAGGGAGTTGGATAGGCTGGTCTGTATCCGTCTATCCAAGTGTTAGAATCCGTTACAGAAAAAAGAGTTGCAATTCCGTGTGAGAATTTGGCATTCAGCCAAATTCAAAAGGACTGCTGAATCGAGAAATTATCCAAATTTCTCGGTGAATCAGTCCGGTCACGAAATTGCAACTCTTTTTTCTGTTATGGATTCTCAGCGAAGGATATCGGATACAGACCAGCCTATCCAACTCCCTTGCGCCGTACACCTCCCAATCACCAACTAACTCATCTAAATTCCCATCTATAACTTCTTGGATTTCTCAGCGGCTTTGTTGATGCAGTCGATAACGGCACCTCTCATGCCGCCTTTTTCCAGTGCCTCACATCCTTCGATGGTTGTTCCGCCTGGGGAGGTTACCATGTCTTTGATTTCACCTGGATGTAATTCTTTTTCAAGAATCATTTTGGCTGTACCGAGAGCAGTCTGTGCTGCAAGGCGATAAGCTGTTTTTCTAGGAAGCCCCTGTTTTACTCCACCATCAGCCATGGCTTCAATGAACATAGCAACGAAAGCAGGACCACCGCCGTTTAATGCACAGGCAGCATCAATCAAGTGTTCCGGTACCATTTCAATAATTCCGATTGTGCTGTAAATGGATTTTGCAATCTCTAATTCTTCTTCTGTAAAGTCATTGTCAGAGCAGATTGCGAATGCTCCTTCGAATACCATAGCAGGAGTATTTGGCAACAGGCGAAGAATCCTTGGAGTACCGTCAATCATATTTCTCAGGCGTTCTACGGTTACTCCGGCAACGATGGACATCATTGCTTTTTCATCTAACGCTTTTTTACATTGAGATAACGCTTCGGCAGCATTCTGTGGTTTTACGGCCAAGAGGATAATATCGCTGCTTAAGCAGACATCTTCATCATCTTTAGCAAGGTTCACACCCCAGCCCTTGGCTTTTTCCATCATAGCAGGATTAATGTCATATACATAGACATTCTCCTTAGGGAGAACGCCGCTTTCCAATGCGCCGTAGAGAATAGCGCCACCCATGTTACCACATCCAATAACTCCAATTTTCTTTGTAATCATATTATGTACCTCCTTTATTGGGGACGTAGTAAAATGCAATTTTACTACGTCCCCATTTAACATTTGTGGTGTCACTTTTTTATAAATGGGGTGTACCCAAATGATACTTCCATACTTTTTGTAAATTTTCTGGTTTCTCAAGTAATAATTTTGTTCCTTCTGCCATGCATCTTGCAGCGTACAGCATTCCTTTGTGGCCGATGCTCATTCCGGCTTGTTTGGCGGCTGCCCAGTGGTGCAGTGGTGTGCCTTTGCACATGGTTGCTGCGCTGATTGTGATGAGGGGAACGGTATGGCTTACTTCGGAAGCGTCTGTTCCAATGGATATGGGGACTGGTTCGTCTTCCAGTGGTTCTAATCCGGTGAAGTAGATACCGTTATTTTGAAGGCCTGCCTCGCGGGTAATATCTGCGGCAAAGGCGAGTTCTTCTTCTGTATATTCAGGGGTCGGAATCTGAGTCATGGCTTTGTAGTAGATCTCGGTCAATGGACGGTTGACTTTCATCTCTTTGCAACTTCCGACCAGTTCAATGTCGACGGATGTTCCAGTCATCATGGCAGCGCCTCTGGCGCAATTGTCGACTCGGATGCTTGCATCTTCGGTACGGGCACGTTTGGCGGATCGGATGAAATAATTGGTCTTGGCAAAGTCGGGAACGACATTTGCCGGCAAGCCGTTATCGATGTATGCATAGTGCATACGGACGTCACCGGGGACGTGTTCTCTTAGATAATTGACGCCAATATTCATAAGTTCCGCTGCATCCAGTGCGCTTCTACCAGCTTCCGGTGCCTTGGAAGCGTGGGCGCTGATGCCGTGGAATGTGTAGTTTTTGATATCCTGAGATTGCCAGATATCGTTGCTTATACGGTTTCGGTCGAATGGATGCCACATGACGGCTACATCCAAGTCATCGAATACCCTTTTCTCATTCATTTTTATCTTGCCGGACATGATCTCTTCTGCCGGACAACCATACACGCGGATCGTTCCAGGTGTATGATTTTTTTTCATATCTGCTTTTAATGCGCAGGCTGCAGCACAGACTCCGGTGCCGAGAAGATTGTGCCCACAGGCATGTCCCAGTTCTGCAAGCGCATCGTATTCTGCAAGGAATCCAATAATTGGTTTTTCTTGAACAGGAGTACTATGCCATACAGCGGTAAATGCGGTCTCAATGTCGGCTGTTTTATATGTGACTTCGAATCCATGACCTTCCAGGTATTCTGCCAGATATCTGGAGGAAAGAGTTTCCTGGTAGGCGAGTTCCGGATGTTGGAAGAGGTAGCTGGCGGTTTCGATTAGTTCTGGCTCATGTTGGTCAATCCAGGATGCGATAATGTTCGTCGCATCTGCTTCATGGTTCATGTCATACCTCCTTGTAGTTAATGTGTTTTTAATTACTCTGCCGGATAAACATTTTCCAGGACATCCAGATATTCCTGACCGAAGGTGTCGGCATAATCCTTCAATGCCAGATCAACAGCTTTTTGCCCGTCTTTACCAAGAGTATCGATTAATGTCTTGCTGATTGTGTGCTTGATATGAGCAGTGTGAAAATTAAAATCTTTCATGCAGGAAGTTCCAAGCTCTTTTTTCTTTTCTGCGAGCTGAGTGACCTCATCAGGTGTCAGGGGATATCCCCAGTCAAATTCACATCTTTCTCCGCCCCAGCTCATGGAAGTGGCAGTTGGAGTGCAGACAAAATCAGAACGGAATCCCTGGTAAACTGCATTGTCAACATTGACACAATAAAATTTGCCGTATTCGGTCAATCCGTGTTTTTTCCAGGCATCACACCAGGCGCATTTGGATATGTAGGTCTGAAGTGTCGGTTCTGTACGTAATTGTCCAAATTCCATCTGACCGTTGTAATCGGGTTTCCATTCACCATATGCCTGATTGGTCATAGTTGTCAGCGGGTCTCCATGGGCAATTGCGTTGGCAGCCATACGGGCACCTCGTTCGTTGCCATAGGTAGTCATTCCGGTAAGAATTGCTTCTTTCCCTTTTTCACCGCATAATTCGATTGCGTGTTTTGCAAAGAGTGCAAATAAAACTGCATGGTGCTCTATCTTACATTGAACAGGTTTATTTTCCATAATCCCACGCTCCTTTCTTGTAACGTAATAAAGTACCAACACAATTATACTACAGTTATCTGAAAAATGCATTGCGGATTTGTGGATTGTGAAATAAATTCGTTGACACCCTGATTAAGAGTCAGAGTGTAGGAAAAAACAGAGGAATATCTGGTGGAAAGCAGGTAAAAGCAAAGAAACTCATGGATACCAGAATCCAAAGAGAAAATACGATAGTCTGTGAAGGAAGCGTAAGTTCTCTTTGCTGTAGATAATGACAGATGGAGAAGGAGAGAAAAACACTAAAAATAAAGATAAGAAGATCAACGAAGAGAAAATGTTGTCCTATGACTCCTGTATACGTGTAAAATAATACAATAATAGAAAGTATTCCGCATAGAGCAGCGATAAAACGATAATAGAAGAAACGAATTGTATGGAAGTGAAATTTAAAATACTGGGAAACAGATACGAAAAGAAAAGGAAAGAACAAAAGCTTCAAATGTTCCCAGGTAGATTCATTTACCGGACAGAATATGGCGACCCCTGCCAGTTTTCCAGAAATATCATATAAAAAGTGATTCAGACAGCCCAGAACAATTACGATAAGTATATAAGGCTTGTCTTTTGCGTCAATATATTTTGATAAAAATTTCATAACAATACGCCTCCCTCCACTAGTATATGAAGGAAAATGCAAATATATGAAAAAAATATAAAAAAACACTTGCTTTTTTCAGAATGCTATTATATAATATCAATTGCGTTACGGAAGACGCAATAAAAATCAATAGTAGATGCGCGATTAGCTCAGTTGGTAGAGCACCTGACTCTTAATCAGGGTGTCCAGGGTTCGAACCCCTGATCGCGCACTTAGGAATCACTGTTTTTGGCGACATGAGAGCGTTGGGGGCGGTGATTTTTTTGCTGTATTTTTTACAATAAAATGTTGCAATACGACACGACATAATGTTGCGATGTGAAACATTACATGTTATACTTTAGGAAAGTACAAAGGGAGTTGATTCGGACATGAAAACGAAATTTCATGAGTATTTGATGCATCTGCGCAGAGTAAGGGGATATACGCAGGCAGAGATGGCAGAAAAGTTGAATATTTCCCGTTCCACTTATACGAATTACGAATCAGGAAAGAGATCACCGGATCTGGAGACATTAGAGAGGATTCGAGATGTGCTGGATTGTTCGATGGATGAACTCTTTGGAAGAGCACCGGCAGCAAGGTATGGCGTGTTGTGCGAGAATATGGTATCCTATCAGGCGCAGCATAAGAAGTCGCGGAAGAATATCAGGAAAAAGCTGGTAATTGGAGAACAGAATTTTCGTAGTTTACGTGAAAAAGGCGGATATTATGTGGATAAGACGAAGATGATAGAGGAATTCCTGGAATCCTGGTATCAGATCACGCTGGTCACGCGCCCCAGAAGATTCGGGAAGACATTAAATATGTCCATGTTGGCTGAATTCCTGGATTGTACAAAATATTCCGGCGATGTGTTTGCAGGGACCAGAGTTACCGAAAGCTATGTCATGGAAGAGATGAATGAACATCCGGTCATATTTCTGTCATTTCTGAATGTCAAGGGCAGTTCGGCGAACGAGATGTTGTATAAGTTATGTGATGTGATTCAAAAAGAATATCAGCGGTATTCATTTGTATGGAAGGAAGCGCGATTGCCCAAGGAGCAGAATGCGCAGGCACAGAGGATATATCGCTGTCTTTGCCAGAGGGAAATGAATGATGAGGGGAGAAATTATCTTGTTGCATCGATTTCTGTATTATGTTATTTGTTGGAATTATATTATGAGAAAAAGGTATACCTTCTTATAGATGAATATGATACACCATTTATTTCTGCAAATGATAGCGGATATTATGAGAATATACGTGGCGTACTGGCAGAACTTTTAAGCTCTTCGCTCAAAGGGAATCCGTCTCTTGAAAAAGCGATGTTGACTGGAGTGCAGCGTGTTGCCAAGGAGAATATATTTTCCGGACTCAATAATCTGGTTGTCTGTACGGTAAAGGATCCGGAATATGCAGAATGCTTTGGATTCTCAGAGAAGGAAGTCAAAGCACTTTTGCAATATTGTGAACTGGAATTTTCAAGTGATATTAAGGCAATGTATGATGGATATCTGTTCGGTACAGAGGAGGTATATAATCCGTGGTCGGTAACATGTTATGCATCCAGAAAGAAGCTAGAAGCCTATTGGCTGAATACCAGTGAGAACAGTATCATTAAAAATGCACTTGCGCAGCGGGGCGAATCTTTTTCCCGTGGCTATAATGAATTGATTGAAAAAGGAACAGCAACTGTTAGTGCAGAACTGTCAATGGCATATTATGAGAAGCAGGATGATGCTTCTCTTTGGGGATTGTTAATCAACGCAGGGATGGTAACGGTCCAGGAGGAATTAAGTGAAGGAATCTATAAGCTTCGGATTCCAAATTATGAAGTGTGGAAGGCTTTTCAGGAACTTACAGCATTTTATATGCAGGTAGAAGAAGGACATATTGACCTGATGCTCTTGAATCTGAGAACAGAGGCTATGGAGAGATTCGCAGAAGAATATCAGTGGATTCTAAAGGATCTGCCATCCTGTCATGATTTAAAAAGTGAGAACAGCTATCATATGATGATGCTAGGAATGTGTACTTTTCTGCATCCATATTATGATGTGCAAAGTAACCGGGAGAGTGGAATGGGAAGGGGAGATATTCTCCTTTATGCCAGAAAACCAGAACTGCCACATATGATACTGGAATTCAAATATACCAGAGACAAGTCACAGAGTCTGGAAGAATTGGCGCTGGATGCAATACGGCAGGCGAAGGAAAAGAAGTATGATGCACAGATGGAAGGGACAGTGTATTATGTTGGGCTGGCGCATTATGGCAAGAAAGCAGAAGTAAAGTGGGAAAAAAGAGAATAGCTTGTTATTCTTGAGCATAAATATTCACAAGTCCTTTATTGCCTTACATTCTCTTATTTGATAAAATGATACTTAATATTTGAAAAAGTAGGTGATGTTATGGACGGACAGATGGAATCTATCTTGCAAGGCGGACAGTTTAAGAAACTGTTGGATGAACAAAGTATAGAATTACGCCAGAAATATGACTTGAAAAAAGCAGAATTAGAGATTTTGTATTTCTTATCCCGTTGCGGTAGCCATAACACTCCCACGGATATCCATACACAATTAATGATGAACAGGGGCCATATCTCACAGGCGGTTGACAGTCTGTGCAGGCGGAAGTTTATTATGGCGATTCCAGACGAAAATGATCGTAGATATGTGCATTATGAAGTACTGGATTCTGCGAAAGAGATTGTTGCAGAGATGGCAAAAAGAAGAGAAGAGATGAACCGACAGATTCTGCAGGGAATATCAGAAGAAGAACTTCGGGTATTTCTGGAAGTTTCCTTGAAGATAAAAAGTAATATAGAAAATATCATATAGTCTGATGAAAATGCAAGGTATAAAAATATGCTTTGCATTTTTATTTTTAAAAAAAGTATAAACTCTGTTGACAAAGAAAAAACAAGTGATATAATACTTTAAAAATAAACAGTTTAAAATTAAAATAATTACTTCGCGAGGAGTAATATATTTTTTAAACTAAATCTGGCACTCGGATAGAAAGAGTGCTGACAAAAATGAAAGGCAGGTTATTGTAATGAAATTAAGACCATTAGGAAACAGAGTTATTTTGCAGCAACAGGAAGCAGAAGAGAAGACACAATCTGGAATTATCCTGCCAGACAGTGCCAAAGAAAAACCACAGGATGCAGTTGTAATCGCGGTTGGACCTGGAAAGGGAGACGACGAAAAATGTAGCGGTATGCAGGTAAAAGAAGGGGATAAAGTTATATATTCTCAATATGCCGGAACAGAAGTTAAGATAGATGATGAAGAGTATCTTATTGTAGATCAGAGCGATATTATGGCAATTGTAGAATAGATTTTGAAAAGTTCAGAGAAAGAAGGAATTCATTATGGCAAAGGATATTAGTTTTGATATTGATGCAAGAAAGAAAATGGAGACAGGTGTCAATAAGCTTGCAGACACTGTAAAAGTAACACTTGGACCAAAAGGAAGGAACGTAGTATTAGAGCAGTCTTATGGTGCGCCATTGATCACTAATGATGGTGTGACAATCGCAAAGGATATTGAACTGGAAGACCACTACGAGAACATGGGTGCGCAGTTGGTCAAAGAGGTTGCGACGAAGACGAATGATATCGCAGGTGACGGAACGACAACAGCAACCGTTCTGGCACAGGCACTTGTCAATCAGGGAATGAAGAACATTGCGGCCGGAGCGAATCCTATCATCCTGAGAAAAGGTATGAAAAAAGCTTCCGATGCTGTCTGTGAAGCGCTGGAGGAGATGAGCCAGCCGGTAACTGGAAAAGATCATATTGCAAAGGTCGCTGCCATCTCTGCAGGTAACGAAGAAGTTGGTGAGATGATCGCAGATGCGATGGAAAAGGTCGGAGAGAATGGAGTCATCACTATTGAGGAAGCCAAGACCATGAAGACAGAAATTGATGTGGTAGAAGGTATGCAGTTTGATAATGGATATCTTTCCGGTTATATGTGTGATGACAAAGAGAAGATGGTTGCCAATATGGAGAATCCATATATCCTCATGACGGATAAGAAGATCTCTAATATTCAGGACATTCTTCCGATTCTGGAAAATATCATGAGAGAGGGAAAAGAGCTTCTGATTCTTGCAGAAGATGTAGAAGGCGAAGCTCTTACGACATTGATCGTAAATAGATTAAGAGGAACCTTAAAGGTTGTTGCAGTAAAAGCTCCTGGATTCGGGGATAATCGAAAGGAAATGTTGCAGGATATCGCTACTTTGACTGGCGGACAGGTTATTATGGACGATCTTGGAATGCAGCTGAAGGACACAACAATGGATATGCTTGGACGTGCCAGATCCGTGAAAGTTACCAAGGAGAATACAACCATCGTTGATGGCGCGGGTAACAAAGCCGGAGTGGAAGAACGAATTGACAGCCTGAGAAGACAGATGGCAGATACAACATCTGATTTTGACAAAGAGAAACTGATGGATCGTATTGCCAAACTAGGCGGCGGTGTTGCAGTGATCCGTGTCGGAGCAGCAACAGAGACCGAGATGAAGGAAGCCAAATATCGTATGGAAGATGCAATGAACGCTACCAAAGCTGCAGTGTCTGAAGGAATTATCAGCGGCGGCGGATCTGCATATATCCATGCACAGAAGAAAGTCCATGAACTTGCAGCAACACTGACAGGCGATGAAAAGACAGGTGCAGAGATCGTAGCAACAGCACTGGAAGCACCGCTTTACGCGATTGTAGAAAATGCAGGACTGGAAGGCTCTGTCGTTGTAAATAAAGTAAAAGAAAGTGAAGATGGAATTGGATTCGATGCAATTCATGGAACGTATGTAGATATGCTCAAAGAAGGAATTATCGATCCTGTCAAGGTCACAAAACATGCACTTGCAAATGCCGTCAGCGTAGCAGCTACACTTCTGACTACAGAAGCTGCTGTGGCAGATATCAAGGAAGCAGCACCGGCAGTACCTCCGCAGCCAGATATGTATTAGGATAAATATGAAGACCGATAAAAGATAGCTGATTCGGAGTGATAGATGTATGAAGAACTTATTAGAGAATAATGAAGTAGCAGAGCTTTCGAATGAACTGATATATCGACATTATCTGATGAACAGGGGTAAAATCCGAGAACTTTTTTGTGAAATGACCTTGGCCGAATACATTGCTCTGCATATGATTGCTTCAGAGAGTAAGAGTTCTATCATATATGAAGGAAGGACTTATTTAAAAGATCTGTCTGATAAGATGCAGATGACCATTCGGCAGACTTCCAAGATGATAACGGAATTAAAAGACCGGGGGCTGGTTCTGTGGTCCCATGATGGAAGTGGAAAAGAAGGGACCTATGTCACAATAACAGATACGGGAAGCAGTCTGCTTGCCAGACAAGAAGCCTGTCTGAAAGATTATTATGGAAAAGTAATCGAAGCGTTTGGAAAAGAGAATCTGATTAAATTACTACAGCTGATGAAACAACTGGATACCGTTATGACCAGTAAGATAGAAGAAATGGAGGTGTCGGAAGAAAATGACAGAGATGATGGAATTGATGAATGATTATACAAAACGGGAAGAAGATATCTGCCGTAAAAATGATAACATTGACCGGCGCCTGTATGATGAGTATGGTGTAAACAGAGGCCTGCGTGATGAGAATGGAAATGGTGTTCTGACAGGACTTACGAAGATATCAAAGATTGTATCAACACGTATAGAAGGCAATAAAAAGGTTCCCTGTGATGGAGAGCTGTGGTACAGAGGATATAAGGTGGAGAATCTGATTCACAGTCTGGGATCGGATCAGATGGGATTCGAAAAGATTGCTTATCTACTGCTGATGGGCGAACTGCCTTCAAAGGTAGAAGAGGCAACATTTCGTGATATCATCGGAAGATGCCGGACGCTGCCGACCAATTTTACCAGGGATGTTATTATGAAAGCACCTTCTGAAGATATCATGAATTCTATGACAAGGAGCATTCTGACCCTGGCTTCTTATGATAAGAATGCGAAAGATATCAGTGTCAGCAATTCCCTTCGGCAATGTATCCAGTTAATTAGCGAATTCCCGCTGCTTGCTGTGTATGGTTATCATGCATACAACCATTATGAAAATAATCAGAGTATGTATATTCACAATCCTGATCCAGAGCTGTCTACCGCGGAAAATCTTCTGCGAATGTTACGTCCGGATATGAAGTATACGCCGACAGAAGCAAAAGTTCTGGATACTGCATTGATTCTCCATATGGAGCATGGAGGAGGAAACAATTCTACTTTTACAACGAGAGTCGTAACTTCTTCCGGATCGGATACCTACTCTACGATAGCAGCAGCAATGTCCTCCCTGAAAGGGCCAAAACATGGAGGAGCGAATATTAAGGTCATGGAAATGATGGAAAATATCCGGGAAAATGTAAAAGATTATGCGGATAAAGAGGAAGTAGCAGCCTATCTGAATAAGATTATTGATAAGCAGGCATTTGACCGGAAGGGTCTGGTCTATGGAATCGGCCATGCAGTCTACTCGCTGTCTGATCCGAGAGAAAGAGTGTTCAAGCAATATGTGAAGCAGCTTGCAAAAGAAAAAGGAAGAGAAGAAGATCTGACACTTTATGAAAATATAGAGGAGCTTGCTCCGGAGCTGATTGCCAAGAAACGCCATATATTCAAAGGAGTCAGCCCGAATGTAGACTTCTACAGTGGATTTGTGTACGATATGCTTGGAATTCCACAGGAATTATACACAGCGATATTTGCAATCGCAAGGATTGTCGGCTGGAGTGCACATCGCATCGAAGAATTGATCTGCACAGATAAGATTATACGTCCGGCTTACATGAGCGTGATGGAGGAGAAATTGACAATTGAGTAAGAAAATGCTATGATGAACAATGTTCACATGGGAGGTGAGTATATTGAATACAGGTATCACATCAAAAGAAGCGATCCTTCAGGTGTGCAGAGGGATTGTGGCTTCCAGAGGGTTATCTGCAGTGAATATGCGATCCGTTGCTGATGAATGTCATATTGCACTTGGGACATTATATAATTATTATTCTAATAAAGATGAATTGCTGCTTGCGATTGTAGAAGATATATGGAAAGCGATTTTCCATATGGATCACAAGTGCCCGACGGACTTCACTTTCCCAGAATATGTAGCGTATATTTTTGAATGTATACAGAAAGGTGCTGAAGATTACCCGGATTTTTTCACAGCGCATTCTGTCAGTATCGCCAACTCTGAAAAAGGGAAGGCAAAAAGCACAATGAAGCATTATTTCGACCATATGAAAACAGGCATGCTGGAGGTATTGAAGGCAGATGACCGGGTATCAGGAGAGGCATTTTCTTCAGCATTTACAGAAATGGAGTTTATTGATTTTGTGCTAGACAATTTGTTGTTATTACTTATACAGGGAAAGACAAGCTGTGAAGTGCTGAAAGAGACGATACGAAGAACGATTTACTTATAATTATTGATTCATATAATAGAATTCCCGTCTTTTGACGGGCTTTCTTTTCAAATAAAATGAACAATGTTCACCTAAGGAGGAAGAGCTTATGCAGGCAATTTTTGAGACACTGTTTGATATCGTATATCTGGTGTCGGGAAACTGATTACATCCATTACAATGACATTATTCTATGTGCTGCTCTATTATGTATGGCGGCTTCGGTATCAGGTCAACGATAAAAAAGAACTTACAATGATTGTGTGGATTCTGGCACTCTTGCGTATTGTATTATGTCTGATGCCGCAGAATGCATGGATGAGCGCTGAGGCACCACTTTCTTGGGGAATTTACCGTAATATTCCGTTCACCATTCTTGGTGTGTTGATTGTGGTTCTGTTTTATCGCAGTGCAAAGGCAGAACAGGATAAGCCGTTTCGGTTTCTGTGGCTTGCGGTGGTCATAAGCTTTGCATGTTATATTCCGGTGGTTTTGTTTGCAGATACCGTGCCGCCGGTTGGAATGTTGATGATTCCCAAGACATGTGCTTATGTGTGGGTTGTTTTGATAGGATATAAAGCGATGGGACGGTGATGATTCTATGAGCAGACGTTCTTTCTTTCATGTAAAAAAGCGTACATTGCTTGCGGTTGCAGGCTGTGTCTGGATGATTGCCGGATTTAATGTGGCAAGGCTTGGCATACTTTCTTATCAGAAGATCCTGCCATTTTCAGTAATACATATCTTGTTATCCGTTCTTGTTTTTGCTGCGTTTGGAATGATGTTTTATAAAATGAGCATCAAGCATACCAAGCGGATCAAGGGCTATAAAGAAGAGTTCCGCCCGGTATGGCATTTCTTCGACCTTAAGGCGTACTGTATTATGGCGGTTATGATGGGCGGCGGAATCTGGCTTCGCAGCTCCGGGCTTGTGCCGGATGTATTTATAGCGGTGTTCTACACAGGGCTGGGGTGTGCGCTGGCACTTGCCGGAGTGTTGTTCTGGCTGATGTTCTTTGGATATCGTGAACACAACATAGAGGTATAGTATAGGAATATAAAAGGATTCACAGTGGTTGAAAACCAAGGTGAATCCTTTTTTTGATATATAAATTCACATTTTCTTAATTATTATTTAATTCTTTAGACATATCAAAAAGTCTGAAAATATTGTATAATAACAAAATACTATAAAAATCAGGAGTAGATCTATGAGTAAACCGACTTTAGGAAATCCCCAGAATACCATTGAGATTTTGCAGAAATATAATTTTACATTTCAGAAAAAATTTGGCCAGAACTTTTTGATCGACACACATGTACTGGATAAGATTATCCGTGCAGCTGAGATTACCAAAGAAGATATGGTGCTGGAAATAGGACCGGGTATCGGAACGATGACGCAGTATCTGGCAGAGGCAGCGGGAAAGGTCGTTGCGGTAGAGATTGACAAGAATCTGATTCCAATCTTATCGGACACACTGAGTGCGTATGAGAATGTGACGATTATCAATGAAGATGTTCTGAAGCTGGATATCCAGAAGCTTGCCAATGAGGAGAATCAGGGAAGGCCGATCAAGGTAGTGGCGAATCTTCCTTATTATATTACAACTCCGATCATTATGGGATTATTCGAGAATCATGTACCGGTAGAGAGCATTACTGTCATGGTGCAAAAGGAAGTTGCAGACCGGATGCAGACCGGACCGGGGAATAAGGATTATGGAGCATTGTCGCTCGCTGTTCAGTATTATGCAGAGCCGTATATTGTGGCGAATGTTCCGCCAAACTGTTTTATGCCAAGACCCAAGGTGGGGTCAGCAGTCATCAGGCTTACCTGTCACGAACAGCCACCGGTGGAAGTGAAGGATGAACGCCTGATGTTTGATATTATAAGGGCATCTTTCAACCAGCGCAGAAAGACTCTGGCCAATGGCCTGAATAATTCAGACAAGTTATCATTTTCAAAAGAAGAGATCACAGAAGCAATAGAGTCTTTGGGGAAGGGTTCCAGCGTCAGAGGAGAAGCTCTTACGTTGGAAGAATTTGCAGAGCTGAGCAATTATTTGTGGAAATATTCGCATAATGATTAAGTATGCGCAATAAGATAATAGATTAGAAGAAAAAGAAAGGAGTGCTGCCTATGGCGAGAAAAGGAGAATTTGTATTATTTGAGGTTACACCGGAGATAGAACATTTCGCAGAATTGTGTAATAAAAATAACGCAATTGACAAGGAATTATATACAAAGTATGAGGTGAAGCGGGGCCTGCGTGACTTGAATGGAAAAGGCGTTCTGGCGGGTCTTACGAATATCTCTGATGTATGTGCGAAGAAGATCGTGAATGGCGAAGAGGTCCCTTGTGAAGGAAATCTGTATTACCGTGGATATAATATTAAAGATCTGGTAAGAGGATTTTTGGAAGATGGGCACTTTGGATTTGAAGAGGTTGCGTATCTTCTGCTGTTTGGAGAATTGCCAACAGCAAAGGAGCTGGAGATGTTCCATGAGACATTGGTAGAACGACGTACATTGCCTCCGACATTTGTAAGAGATGTGATCATGAAGGCACCGAGCAGAGATATGATGAATAGTCTGTCACGTTCTATCCTGAGTCTGTATTCCTATGATGCATTGGCAGATGATACATCGATTCCGAATGTGCTGCGTCAGTGTCTGAATCTGATCAGTCAGTTTCCGATGTTGATGGTATACGGTTATCACGCGTACAATTATCGCCTGGGCGAAGATCTGTTCATCTATGCCCCATCTCCAGAATTATCTACGGCGGAGAATATCCTGATGATGCTTCGAGAGGACAGAAAATATACACAGTTAGAAGCAAAGATATTGGATATGGCTTTGGTACTGCATATGGATCATGGTGGAGGTAATAACTCTACATTTACAACGCATGTGGTAACTTCTTCTGGAACGGATACCTATTCTACGATTGTTGCGGCACTGGCTTCTTTGAAGGGGCCGAAGCATGGAGGTGCCAACATCAAAGTTACACAGATGTTTGAAGATATGAAAAACGTGGTAAAAGACTGGAAAGATGAGGATGAGGTTCGGCAGTATCTCTATGATCTTCTGGATAAAAAAGCTTTTGATCAGAAGGGGTTAATCTATGGAATGGGCCATGCAATCTACTCTGTATCTGATCCAAGAGCTGATATTTTCAAGGGATTTGTGAAGCAGCTTGCTGCAGAAAAGGGCTATGAAGATGAGTATGCATTGTACGAGACGGTAGAGCGTCTGGCACCGGAAGTAATTGCAGAAAAGAGAAAGATCTATAAGGGTGTCAATGCAAATGTAGATTTCTATAGTGGTCTTGTGTACAGCATGTTAGATCTTCCACCGTCATTATACACACCAATCTTTGCGGCGGCGCGTATCGTAGGATGGAGTGCGCACAGACTGGAAGAGTTGAAGAATGTTGATAAGATTATCCGACCGGCGTATAAGCCGCTGGCTGAGCATAAAACATATCTGAGAATGGATGAACGATAGATGAAAAAGGAATTTTGTTATCCTTCCCGGGATGGAGTGACGCAGATTCATGCAGTAGAATGGATCCCGGAAGGAGAAGTTAAGGGAGTGCTTCAGATCTGCCATGGTATGGTGGAATACATCAACCGATATCATGATTTTGCAGAATATATGTGTGAGCGGGGGTATTATGTAACGGGGCATGATCACCTTGGACATGGAAAATCCATACGCAATGAAGAAGATTATGGGTATTTTGAAGAAAAGAAAGGGAATCAGTTTGTCATTGGTGATATTCAGAAGCTTCGGGAGATGACGACTGAAAAATATCCAGATGTTCCTTATTATATGTTAGGACACAGTATGGGATCATTTTTGCTGCGGCAATATCTGACCATGTATGGAAAAGGTCTGTCAGGTGCGATTATCATGGGAACTGGATATCAGGGAAGTGCGGTATTGAACATGGGGCAGCTGGTATGCCGTGTGATCGCAGCATTCAAGGGTTGGAGATACCGCAGCAGATTCGTCGATAAACTGAGCTTTGGCAGCTATAATAAAAGATTCGAACCTGGAGAGACTTCAAAAGATTGGATCACCTCGGATAAAGACCACAGACAGAAATATGTCAATGACCCGTTATGTTCCTTTATGTTTACACTGGGCGGCTATTACCAGATGTTTGAAGGGATGAAAGTACTGACACGAAAAGAGAGCATGGAACGTATCCCGAAGGACTTACCGGTACTGTTCGTGGCAGGAGCAGATGATCCTGTGGGAGCATTTGGAAAAGGAGTCGAAAAAGTATATAAAAAGTATAAAACGGCCGGAATGCAACAGGTATCCATGCATCTCTATGAAGGAGACCGGCATGAGATCCTGAATGAGACCGACCGTGAACAAGTGTATGAAGACTTATATCAATGGATTGAGAGTCTATAGAGACTTTCGAATCTCTTTCAGCAGATGGACTCTATTAAATGGAAATGAAAAATAGTATCCATCTGCGAAGTCTTTGGTGTATTCTATGATTTCTCTGGCGATTGCAACACCGACTGCTTCGCCTTCTTCTTTGGTGCCATGTTCCGGATAGCGTTGGATGATCTCATCAGTAACATCGACACCCGCGATTTCATTTTTCATAAATGACGCATTTTTTCTGCTGATCAGAGGCATAATTCCACAGAGAATCCGAGCCCCGGTGGATTCCTTAATGTAGCGGACACGATCAGCGTCATTCTTAGAGAAAACCGGCTGAGTCAGGAAGAATTCAGCACCGACTTCCATCTTACGTTTTACTCGCTTAATCTCCACTTCAATATTGCGTCTTCCCTGGTTGATTGCGCCTCCGTAAACCATCGGTGCATCTGGGAAATATTCCTGGTTCATATCTCTTACAATCTTCATCAGACCTACAGAGTCAAAGTTGAATACTGATTTTACCGTCTGTCTTGCCAAAGATGGAATCGGATCGCCGGTAATAATCAGCAGATTATGAATATCGTTGATATGTGCGCCTAAGATCAGAGATCTCATGGCGATGGCATTCTTGTCACGGCAGCAGATATGCGGCATGACGCACATACCTGTGGAACGTCGTATCTTTTCGGCCATCAGCACAGAGTCGATTCGTGTTCTTCCGGACGGAGAGTCTGGGAAAGTCAGTACATCTACATTTTCATTGCGCAGAAAATGTGCTGCTTCCAGAAGCTTCTCATCATTGGCAGAGACTGGAGGGGCAAGCTCTACGGCAATGAGCTTTTTGTCTTTGACAGTACCGTCTTCCTGACAGAAGAAGCCGGATTTCTTTTTGTATGCTTCGACTTCTGTGTGAGACAGGATAGAAGCAGATTTTACTGATTGTCGGATGTCCAGTGCAGACGAAATTGCCTTGATAAAAGATGGATTTGTTCCGCAGCAGCCTCCAAGAATGTCAATTCCGGCAGTAGAAAGTTCGGTCATCTTTTCTGTAAAATAATCTGTATTGTTGTTAAAGAAGATCTGGCGTCCACGGAGACGTTTGGGATATCCGGCGTTTGGCAGAGCTATCAGGTATTTGTCTGAATGGAGATCTACTTTTCCATATATCTGGTTCATATGTCCGGGACCAACACCACAATTCAGGCCGATTGCATCAATCTCTGGCACGGAAGCTGCCTCTTCCAACAATTTCTTTGCGCTCAGTCCGGAAGCACTGTAACCAAACTGGTCTACACAGAATTGCATCATGATAAAAAGTGGATATCCTTTTTTAATACGAGAGATTGCCGGAAGAATATGCTCCATGTCAGGAAATGTCTCAAAAGTCAGTATTTGAATTCCTTCTTCGGCAAATATCCTTGCTATCTGGTAATATTCTTCGGCCAGAAGATCCGTCTCGGTATTCGGAGAAGAAGTATCTGGAATCGGACCGATATCACCGGCAATAAAGATGTCTTTGCTTTTGACCGCATCTTTTGCAAGCTGTATTGCTGCACGAATATTCTGCTCCACCGAAGCCCAGTCAGAAGACAGCAACACCGTGTTGGATGCAAATGTATTTGTACGGATCAGCCGGGCACCAGCATCAATATAGGAGTGGTGGATACTGCTGACGCGATCTGGATGCTCTGTGTTTGCAGCCTCTGGAATCTCGTCTGTCTGATATTTTCCGGCATAATAGGTTCCAAAAGAACCGTCAGTAATTAATTTGTTTCTTTGTAAATATTCTTGAATCGTCATATGTATATTCCCTTTTTATGATTTAAATTTGTAATGTGGTATATTGGAAAAGTATAACACATTTTAATCGGTTTATAAAAGTTTTTATGTTATGATGTTATGGAAAACGAAGGTAATTCGCTGTATATCTTACATCCGGGACAGGAAAATTACGAAAAAGTATGTTTTTTGGCATAAAAAGTATACTTTTTTATAAAATGATTCCCTGTTTGAACAATAAAATGAAAGGAGAAAATAAAAATGTATTTACGTTTATATCAAATGGGGATAATTATGAAACTGTTAAAACTGGTAATTGTGGACGACGAACCGATTCTTTTACAGGGACTTTTGCATACCTATGACTGGGAGAGTATGGGATTTGAAGTAGTGGGTTCTGCTTCAAGTGGAGAACAGGCATTGGAGGTTATCCGTGAAGTGAAGCCGGACGTGGTGCTGACAGACATACGGATGAAGCAGATTACAGGCCTTATGGTTATAGAAGAGATACAAAAGGAAGGCCTGGAGTGTCTGTTCGTGGTACTAAGTGCATATCGGGATTTTGAATATGCCAAGCAGGCGTGTGATCTGGGAGCTTTTGCGTATCTATTAAAACCGATTGAGGATGATAAGCTTCAGGAAACCATGGAATCTGCTTATCAAAAATGCATGGAGAGGCAGAAAGCGGATGAAAAGTATGAAAGCTGGGAAAAACTGCTCGTGTCAGATTCTACCAGTTTTCTGCAGGTAGTTGTGCAAAAATATGTACAGAATCGTCTGGAATATGATAAAGTTAAGGAAGTGTTTGACGCAATCGGTAACATACTTCTAGAAAATGACCGGTTTATTACAGTATGTGCAGATATAGATATTGCATATAAGATTACGAATTCTCTGGATTATGAGGCATCCAGACTGAAATTATTGAATCTTCTGGAAGAGCCTGTCAAAGAGAGATATTTTTACTGGAAGATGGAAGATCAGGAAGGAAATTATATCTTCATTATTAAGACTCAGGACAATGCAGTGGTGAGAGAGCTGAAGCATCTTTTGGAAGATATTAAGCAAAAAGGGACAAGCCCGGTTATTGCCGCAATATCGAAGCCATACAAGGGCATTGAAGGAATCAAACGCAGCTATGAGGAGGCGCAGAAGCTGTTCGGAATTGCCGGGGCGGCAGGAGCAAGTGCCCTTGCAGTTTCAGAGGAGCTGGAAGATTATACGGACAAGGGTTCCTCAGACGATGCGGATATCTTGATTGTCAATGCAGTGAGAAAGAATAATGCGAAAGAGCTTAAGGATGCTTTTATTCATATGATATATCATCTTCCAAAGGATGAGGAGCTGCAGTGCAAGTATTTCCATAAGGTTATGCTGAAGGTAGAACTTATGGTCAAGGATTCCTATGGAATGACGGATGAATTGAAGGAGAAGTTCCAGAATTATTACTCTAACATGCAGAATCTGAACGCTGCAAGAGCAGTAGATGTATGTTATAAGATTATCGGAAATGTAATCGAAGAGCGTCAGAAATGTGCGGAAAAAGATGAAACAAAATATTTCAAAGAATATATTCAGGCAGCTGTTGCGTATATAGATGAACATCTGGATGATGAAGAATTGTCTATTGTGTCGGTTGCGACGCATGTTTATCTGAATCCTGTTTATTTTGGAAGAGTATTTAAGAATACATTTCATATGACTTTCAAGAAGTATATCCTTCAGCAGAGAATGGAGAAGGCAAAGCGACTTCTGGAAGAAGGGGATGTAAGTATCGGAAATATATGTGAACAGGTCGGAATTAATAATCCGTCTTACTTTTCACATCTTTTTAAGCAATATACCGGAAAGCTGCCCAGTGAATATAAAAAGGAATACGAAGTATGAGAAAAAGAATGCTGCAGTCAGGCATCCAGAGAAAATATTTAAAATATACAATTACACTTCTTGCACTTGCATTATGTCTTTCCAGTATTGGAGTATGGGCATATATGCAAAAAAGCGTCAGAAAGACAATCGTTGATAAATACCGGTTCATTGATGAGAAAATGGGAATTGCGTTAGATAATATGTATCGGAAAAGCGATGAGGTGACCGCAGAGTGTATTGTCTATGATGATGTACAGAAAAGTCTTCAGAAGAATGAGATGGAAGAGGTGAACCGCACTGCTCTCAGTAAGTATTTTGCATATATTGATCTGGATTATGTGTCGGAATATTGTTATGTAGATAATAAGTGCAATGTGTACAGCCGTTATTACTCAGATGTTTCTTACGCCGATTTTAAACAGAGTGGATTTGAGGGTAAGCTGGGCGGAGATTATTCGAAAACAGTATGGTTCTGGGCAGATGATAACTTGTTTGGTACCGGTGAACCGTCTCTTTTTATCGGCCGCTATGTAAGGAATATGGAATATGCGCATGAACCGGGCATGTTGTTCCTTAAGATGGAAGAGAAATATCTGGACAAGGTTGTGTCCAATGGAGTATCAGAGGAAGCGTTTGCTTCGGGA
The DNA here is from genome assembly GCF_050315235.1 of Bariatricus sp. SGI.019. Lineage (NCBI taxonomy): Bacteria > Bacillati > Bacillota > Clostridia > Lachnospirales > Lachnospiraceae > Bariatricus > Bariatricus sp. SGI.019. The sequence goes on from NZ_JBNPOQ010000005.1 coordinate 83,292, forward strand.
ATCATGGATGCAAATGGAAATCTATGCAGTCTGAATGCACCAGAAGAAATGTGGATCCCCATGGAAGATATTTCCCTGGAGGCCACTGACAGAGAGGGCGATGGCATGATCTTAGACGGCATGGAAGTGTCAGGCGGTGTGGTATCGGCGTATCGGCAGAAAGAAAGTGGGTTTATCGTATTTTCATTCGTGCCGGACAGTGTGTTGAACAGCGGAACAAGAAGTATGCTTTTTGTGTTGGCAGGAATCTATGTCATTGTCATTGCAATTGCGTTAGTCTTGAGTATTTATTTTTCGCAACGTTTTACCAGACCGATTCAGGATATCAGCGAAGCGATGAGTAGTTTTGACGGAAAAGATTTTGATCATACGATTGAACTGGAGACGCATACGGAATTAGATCAGATTGGGCGTTCTTATAATGAAATGCTTGGAAATATCGAAGAGTTGCTGGAAGAGATTAAAATACAGCAGCAAGAGTTAAGGACAAGTGAGCTGAATATGCTGATCAGCCAGATCAATCCACATTTTCTCTATAATACGCTGGATACAATCTATATGCTTGCCCGTATTAATAAAGAAGAGACAACGATGAAGATGATACAGGCGTTGTCCAAATATCTTCGACTGTCATTGAGCAAAGGAAAAGATGTGGTTACAGTCGAGGATGAATTGGAAAATGTAAAGAGTTATATGGAGATACAACAGATTCGGAATGAGAATCTGTTCCGATATGAGATTGACTGTCAGGTGGATCCAAAGCAGACGTATGTGTTGAAGCTTGTGCTTCAGCCGCTTGTTGAGAACGCGATAAAATATGGCTTCTGCGATATTTTTGAAGGCGGTTTTATTCGAATTGAAGTAAAGAAGGCGGAGGAAACACTGGAATTTGTTGTGTATAACAATGGTACGTCCATGGAAGAGGAGACGGTGCAGAAACTCAATGATTTGAATGAATTGCCGCTTAGTAAGGTGAAAGGCTGTTTCCCAGATAAAAACCGTGGATATGGGCTTGTGAATATTATTACCCGGCTGCGGCTGAAGTATGGAGATGAAGTGAGAATCCTTTATCATGTGGAGTCGGAAGGAACAAGCTGTGTCATTCGTATTCCGGGAGGTGAAGGACATGTGGAATAAAGAATTGTATAGTAGATGGTTCTCTGCATTCTTGTGTGTAGTTCTGGTTGTGATGCTGCTTGTCGGCTGCGAATCGGAAGAGGAGAAGAAAACGCAGAACAGTCAAAGTGAAATAAAGATTCCGATGATCCTTACCGTAGATCCTTCCACCGGTAAGAAGAACGAAGAAAAAGTGGTCGTAAAGTTCAATGAGGAATATGATGGAATCTACGAGATAGATGTAGAGTGGGTCATGGAGACAGAGGATGAATATCGGCAGAATCTGAAACGGTTGAATGTTACGGATAAATTGCCTGCAATCATCACGGATCTTCGTATGCTTCCATCTTTCTATCAGATGATGATAGAAGATGAGAGGATTGAGGATCTGTCTCCTTATATCCTGGAAGATGATGAATGGATGAGCATGATAGAGCCAGTCGTGTTGGACAGCTTTCGTGAATCGGACGGAAAGATATATCTGGCGCCTCTTAGTACGGCAGCTTTCTCATGTTCGGGAGTATTCTGGAATGGGGAGCTGTTTGAAAAGGCCGGGATTGACGAATTCCCGGAAACTTGGGAAGAATTCTGGAATGTGTGTGAAAGACTTGAGTCTTATGGGATAACGCCTCTTGCGTTACACACAGAAGGAACTGCCTGGGCGGCGATGCTCTTGGCTACGGCAGAGCTTTCTGATACACCAGAAGGCGCAGAGTTCATGAAGGAGATTTTCCCGGAGTCCTATCAGAATGAAAGTGGCCTGCATATGGCAGAAACGTTAAAGAGATTGTTCTCGTATACAACGAAAGATGCGATCGGGCAGAACTTTGATGTGTCCTATGAGAATTTCTTCTCTGGCAAGGCAGCTATGATTCCCAATGGATACTGGATGATTGATCAGATTCCGGAAGGAGAATGGGAGGAAAGGGTGCGATTCTCGCCATTTCCGGGGAATAAGCTGGTCTCTTCGCCGGAGACTTTTGGCTGGTCGATTGTATCCAGTTATAGTGATGAAGTGAAGAAAGGCGCAGTAGAATTTCTGAAGTTTCGGACGAAGCTGAATAAAGAAGAAAAAGAAGAATTGTTCCGGGATAACGGCGCCAGCGGCGGCCAGGTGGTTCAGGATTATATCCGGGCATATCAGAGAAATCCACAGATCGTGCCGAACTACCAGGTGAAGTGGAATTCAATTCTCCAGGAGGAGACACTGGGAGCATATCTGCCCGATCTGATCTCTGGAAAGATCACTCCAGAACAGTTTACACAGGAAGAGGATAAGAGTATAGAACAATTTGAGGCGGAGCAGTGATGCTTCGCCTTAAAGTTTATTTTTTTGCATAGTTGGTTTTTTTATTGTTAAATGTTTTGCATTCATTTTTGTTAGTATATCTCCAGAAACAAAAAAACGAAAGTTTTAGAAAAGAGGAGAACAGTATGAAAATGAAAAAAGTTTTATCAGTTTTACTGGTAGCAGCAATGTCCTTAAGTCTCCTTGCAGGATGTGGAAGTTCTTCATCCGATGAAGGATCTAAGGATGCAAAGGGTAAAGTATATTACCTCAACTTTAAACCAGAAGCAGACGAGCAGTGGCAGGATCTTGCCAAAGCTTATACAGAAGAGACTGGTGTTCCTGTAACCGTTCTGACAGCAGCATCTGGAGAATATGAGAAGACATTAAAATCTGAGATGGCTAAGACAGACGCTCCGACCTTATTCCAGGTAAATGGACCGGTAGGTCTTGCAAGCTGGAAGGATTACTGCTATGACTTATCTGGTTCTGACATCGCAGGCGAGCTTACAGATGACAGCTTCGCACTGATGGACGGAGATAAAATGGCAGGTATTGCATACGTTATTGAAAACTACGGAATTATTTACAACAAAGCACTTTTGAAAGAAGCCGGATATACAGCAGATGATATCACGAATTTTGACAGCTTCAAGAAAGTAGTAGAAGATATCACAGCACGTAAAGATGAACTTGGATTCTCTGCATTTACATCTGCAGGTATGGACGGATCCTCTGACTGGAGATTCAAGACACATCTTGCAAACCTTCCGATCTACTATGAATACAAAGATGAAGGTATCGACAACACAGATGCAATCAAGGGTACATATCTTGATAACTACCGTGCAATCTGGGATCTGTACATTAACAATGCAACCTGTGATCCTACACTTCTTTCTACAAAGACAGGTGACGATGCAGTAGCAGAGTTTGTAACAGAAGAAGCAGTATTCTATCAGAATGGTACATGGGCATATAACGATGTCGCTGATCTTGGCGATGAGAATCTTGGAATCCTTCCAATCTACATTGGCGTAGAAGGTGAAGAAGATCAGGGTGTCTGCACAGGTACAGAAAACTACTGGTGTGTCAATGCAAAAGCTTCTGAAGATGATATTCAGGCAACACTTGACTTTATTAACTGGTGTGTAACATCTGATACAGGTGTTGAGGCTATGTGCAAAGATATGGGATTCGTAATTCCATTCAAGTCTAATCTGGAATCTGATAACGTACTTGTAAATGAAGCTAATAAATATCTGGAAGAAGGCAAGACTCCTGTTTCATGGAACTTCTCTACAATGCCTTCAGAAGAGTGGAAGAACGGTGTTGGTTCTGCACTTACAGCATACGCAGCAGACCAGACAGATGCGAACTGGGATGCAGTAGTAACTGCATTCGTTGACGGATGGGCAACAGAGGCTGCAGCAGCAAAATAAAAAAGAAACCATAAGAGACAGACGGCGGGCGACGAATAGTTCGCTCGCCGTTTTTAGAGAGAAGGAGGGAGTTTTATGGAAAAAGCCATAAAACGTTATATGCCGATATTTGTACTTCCGACATTCTGTGCATTTATCATCGGCTTCATTGTTCCGTTTATTATGGGTATCTGGCTGTCTTTCTGTAAGTTCACGACAGTTACAGATGCAAAATTTGTAGGATTCTCCAATTATATCGAAGCATTAAAGGATACCATGTTCCGTCATTCATTCTGGATGACTGTTCTCTTTGCAGTAGTATCACTTATTGTAATTAATGTAATTGCATTTTTACTGGCTATGGCACTGACGCAGAAGATGCGTGGAACCAATATCTTTCGTACTATCTTCTTTATGCCGAATCTGATCGGCGGTATCGTGCTCGGTTATATCTGGCAGTTGATCTTTAATGGTTTCCTGGCTCGTTATAACACTGCAATCAGCCTGAATCAGTGGTACGGTTTCTGGGGACTCATTATTCTGGTAAGCTGGCAGCAGATTGGTTATATGATGATTATCTATATCGCAGGATTGCAGGCGATACCGGGGGATGTTATGGAAGCAGCACAGATTGACGGTGCATCACCGATCCAGAGACTTTTCAAGGTTACGATCCCGATGATGATGCCTTCCATCACAATATGTATGTTCCTGTCCATTACCAATGGATTCAAGCTCTTTGATCAGAACCTGTCATTGACAGCAGGTGAACCGGCAAAACTGTCTGAGTTAATGGCACTGAATATCTTCAATACGTTCTATGGACGTACCGGATGGGAAGGTGTCGGTCAGGCAAAGGCTGTAATCTTCTTCCTGATCGTAGTAGCAATCGGAATGATACAGCTTCGTGCAACACGTTCCAAGGAGGTGCAGCAGTAGATGAAAATAAAAGAAAAATTAAGCTGGGTAGGTACCGGTGTATTTACGATTATCGGTATTGTTTACATTGCACCAATTTTAATCGTGCTTATGAACTCCTTTAAGAAAAAGGTATTTATCAATAAGGAACCATTTGCACTTCCGACAGAAAAGACTTATGTAGGATTTGAAAATTATTTTGCTGCGATTGATAAATATGAATTGTTAAGTGCCGTTGGCTGGACGGTATTTATTACGATTGGTTCTGTATTGGTGATTCTTGTATGTACATCCATGTGTGCATGGTATATTACAAGAGTAAAGACAAAATTTACAAAGCTTCTTTATCTGCTTTGTGTATTTTCAATGGTAGTGCCATTCCAGATGGTCATGTTCACACTTTCACTGGTTGCAGACCGTACCGGACTTAACACACCATGGGGAATCATCATTATATATCTGGGATTCGGAGCGGGACTTGCGGTCTTTATGTTCTGTGGATTTGTAAAGTCTATTCCGCTGGAAATCGAAGAAGCTGCTATGATTGATGGGTGTACTCCACTTCGTACATTTTTCTCAGTAGTTCTTCCGATCATGAAACCTACCTATATCTCTGTAGGTATTCTGGAGACGATGTGGATCTGGAATGACTTCCTGCTTCCGTATTTGGTACTTGACCTGAATAAGTATAAGACGATTTCTATTGTTATTCAGTATATGAAGGGAAGCTACGGACGAGTAGATATGGGCGCGATTATGGCTGCTCTTATCCTTGCCGTTATTCCGGTAATTATCTTCTATCTGTCCTGTCAGAAACATATCATCAAGGGTGTTGCGGCAGGTGCTGTAAAAGGATAACTCGGGAGCCCGCATGAAAGCGGGTTCCTTTTTAGTAAAGGAGAAACATGATGAGAAGAAATGGAATGTTAATGCCGATATCATCACTGCCATCTGCCTATGGAATCGGCTGCTTTTCGAAAGAGGCATATGAGTTTGTGGATCTATTGAAAAAATCCGGCCAATCTTTGTGGCAGATTCTGCCTCTTGGACCTACCGGGTATGGTGATTCCCCCTATCAGGCATTTTCCACATATGCAGGAAATCCATATTTTATTGATCTGGAGTCATTGATCGAGGAAGGTTATCTTACACAAGAGGAATGTAAGGCGGCTGATTTTGGAGATGATGAAGAATCTGTAAATTATGAGAAAATCTTTCGTGCAAGGTTCTTGATTTTGAAGATTGCATATGGAAGAATCAAAGACAGCGGCGGACTTCAGGAAGAAGACTACCGTGCATTTAAAGAGAGAGAAGCATACTGGCTGGAGGATTATGCACTCTATACAGCAGTAAAAAACCAGTTTGATGGAAGAAGCTGGGACAGCTGGGCAGAAGATATCCGTTTTCGTAAGCCTGAAGCAATGGCTTATTATAGAAATGAATTGCAGGATGAGATAGAATTCTATGAGTATCTGCAATATCTTTTTTACACACAGTGGACCGAACTTAAGTCTTATGCCAATGAAAATGGGATTCAGATTGTTGGTGATATTCCAATCTATGTAGCATTTGACAGCGCAGATACATGGGCCAATCCTGAGTTGTTCCAGTTGGATGAGAATCATCTTCCGACTGCGGTGGCAGGATGTCCGCCAGATGGATTCTCAGCCACAGGTCAGCTCTGGGGGAACCCATTATATAAATGGGATTATCATAGAGAAACAAATTATGAATGGTGGGTACAGCGTATCGCGCATTGCTTCCGCCTGTATGATATTATGAGAATTGATCATTTCCGTGGATTTGATGAATATTACTCGATTCCGTATGGAGATACGACAGCAGAGTTCGGACACTGGGAAAAGGGACCGGGGATGGAACTCTTCAATGCAATAAAAGAAAGACTGGGAGATCTTCCAATTATTGCAGAAGATCTTGGTTTCCTGACAGAAAGCGTAAGGCAGCTTCTTTCAGACAGCGGCTATCCGGGAATGAAAGTGTTGCAGTTCGCATTTGATTCCCGTGAGGAAAGTGATTATCTGCCACATAATTATGGAACGAACTGTGTAGTATATACAGGAACGCATGACAATGATACGTTACAGGGCTGGTATCAGTGCATCAGTGCAGAAGATAAAGAAATGGCACTGACATATCTGAATAATTGGGCGACAGATGAAGAAGAGATTCACTGGGATTATATCTGTCTGGCAATGCGCAGCGTAGCAGATACGTGTATCATTCCGGTGCAGGATTTCCTTGGCCTTGGATCACAGGCACGTATGAATACACCATCTACGCTTGGCGGCAATTGGCAATGGAGAATGAAAAAGGGTGCATTGACAGATGAGATTCTGGAGAAGATATATGCACTTACCAAAGTGACAGGAAGAGTAAGATGAAGAAATATGGCAGATTAAAAGAACATAAAAAAGATGGAAACATAATTTATATCTCTTTCGAAAAGGGAGAACTGGAGATTCAGATTATTACCGAACAGATTATCCGAGTATTTTCGCGGTTGTCCGAAGAGCGCCCGGTATCTAAGGCAATAGAAGGGGACAAAGTCCGAAAGGTGGCATTCGCTATAGGAGAAGATGAGAAAAGTGTCCAGATTCATTTGCCGAAACTTACCGTGCAAGTCTTTGATGAGGCCAAGGTGGATATCTATGATAAAGATGGAAAGCCAGTCTGTATTGATTACAGAGGAGAAAGAGTCTCTAGTCAGTCACTTGACCAGAAGATGCTGGAACTTTTAGAGCGAGAGGGACACTCTACCCAGGAGAATGCAGATGGTCATGTGATTCAGGTTTTGAAGAAGCTGGATGGAGACGAATGCTTCTATGGACTTGGTGATAAGACCGGGTTCTTGAATAAGCGTGGATATGAATATATGAACTGGAATACGGATGATCCAGATCCTCATGTGGATAGTTTCCGGGCATTGTATAAGTCTATTCCATTTTTTATTACGTTAAAAAAGGATACTGTTTTTGGACTTTTCTTTGATAATACATTTCGTACATATTTTGATATGGGAAAGGAATCGGATGATTACTATTGGTTCGGTGGAGACCAGGGTAATCTGGATTATTATTTCATCGGCGGAGACTCGATGAAAGACGTAGTGAAGGGATATGCTTACTTGACTGGAACCGCGCCGCTGCCACAGATGTGGATGCTGGGATACCATCAGTCTAGATGGGGATATCAATGTGAAGCAGATATCCGAAAGATTGCGGAGTCCATGCGAGAACATCACCTTCCTTGTGATGTAATCCATATGGATATTGATTATATGGAAAAATATAAAGTGTTTACGGTAGATGAAACGCGTTTCCCGGATATGAAGAAGCTGACGGAGGATCTGTCAGATATAGGAATCCGGCTTGTGACCATCATGGATCCCGGAGTAAAAGTTGAAAAGGGATATGAAGTGTATGATACAGGTGTTGAAAAAGGCTACTTTGCTCTGGACGAGGACGGACAGATATATGAAAATGCAGTCTGGCCTGGAGATGCGGTTTATCCGGATTTTGGCAAAGATGAGGTCCGCGATTGGTGGGGAGAAAACCATCGTATGTTGATGGAGTCCGGAATCAGCGGAATCTGGAACGATATGAATGAACCAGCAAGTTTTAAAGGGGAACTACCGGAGAATGTTGTGTTTTACGATGGCGGCAGGAAGAGTACTCATGCAGAAATGCATAATGTCTATGGACATAATATGGCCAGGGCAACTTATCAAGGATTAAAGAAGTTGACCGGTAAAAGGCCATTTGTCATTACAAGAGCATGCTACAGTGGTTCTCAGAAATATGCCATTGCCTGGACAGGAGATAATCACAGTATCTGGGCGCATCTGCAGATGGCAATTCCGCAGCTGTGTAACCTTGGCTTAAGCGGAATCCCCTATGTGGGAACGGATATTGGCGGATTTGGTTCGGATGTAACGAAAGAACTGATGTGTCGCTGGATTGAAGTGGGATGCTTCTCGCCATTCTGCCGAAATCATTCAGCAATGGGAACAAGAAGGCAAGAGCCGTGGACTTTTGATCAGGAAGTGCTAGATATATACAGGAAATATCTGAAGCTCAGGTATGAATTGCTGCCGTATCTCTATGATCTGTGCCATGTAGAAGAGCAAGAAGGGCTCCCACTGATGCGTCCGCTGGTTATGAATTATGAAAAGGATGAGGAGACGAAGAATCTGAACGGACAGTTCATGGTCGGAGATCATATTATGGTTGCACCGGTGACAGAACAAGGAATGCGTCAGAAACTCATATATTTCCCTGAGGGAGAATGGTATGATTACTGGACTGGAGAGAAAATCCAAGGCGGACAGTATAAGATTCGCCATGCAGAACTAGATGAGTGTCCAATCTTCGTAAAAGCGGGAGGTATAATACCAAAGTATCCACCAAGACTTTCTACGTCAGAGGAAAAGGACAAGGTATTGATTTTGGAGGTGTATCCGGGAAAAGCAGAGTATGTTCATTATCAGGATAATGGGGAAGACTTCCACTATCAGGAGGGTGAATATAATCTGTACCGCTTTTCATTGGATGGAAACGAGCTGTCGATGGAGCTGATTCATCAGGGATATGAGAAGATGTATGAGACATTGGTTATCCGGTATCAAGGAGAAGAGAGAGTCGTGAAGTTTGAACATGACTATATGATAACTCTGGAGTGAAGAGGAATAGTTGTGATATTAATAGTTTCAGATATCGCAAAGATACTCTGGAAAATTTATATGCTTACAATACATGTTATGATGTGATATATGATAGATGAGAAAGGAATAACTGTCCACAAAGTGGATCGCCATTAATGTAAAATATAAGCCTGCCTAGACTGCTGAGTGCAAAGGTAGGTTTATTTGTTGTTTACTTGTTTTTTTCTATCTATGTAGGTAAGCAGTGTGATAAAAATGCCAAATGTAATCATTAAAGAGAATCTACTTTTTCCCAAGGGATGGAGAAATATTAGTATATATTTATTGTGTTATGTTAGTAAAAGAATAAGGTATCTTTTGTTTGACTTTTAGCTGAATTATTTTAAAATAGAAGTAGGAATTTTATGGAAAGGCGGAGGAAAATGGCGAGTATCAGAGATGTTGCAAAAAGAGCGGGGGTTGGAGTAGGAACTGTATCAAGACTTTTGAATGAAAGCGGGTACGTTTCAGGGGAGACAAGAGCTAAAATTGAAGATGCCATGAAAGAACTCGACTATACACCCAACGAGTTGGCAAGAAATCTATATCACAAAAAGACGGGGATTATAGCTGTTTTGGTGCCGAACGTATCAAATCCGTTTTTTGCAGAATTTGTAGATTATGTTGAGGCGGAATTATATCAGCTGGGTTACAAGATGATGCTTTGCAATACGGCAAAGACTCATAATGCAGAATTGGAATATCTGGATATGCTGAACCGTCATATTGTGGATGGGATTATTACAGGTGTACATTCGCTGGATGTGGAAGAGTATAAGAAGATTCATAAACCGATTGTAGCACTTGATCGTTACCTCGGTGAAGACATTCCGGTGGTTGCGGTTGACCATAAGGAAGGAGGGAGACTGGCCGCTGAGACGTTGATAAAAAATGGGTGTAAGAAGGTGTTGCATTTTAAAGGGGCAGTGCAGGTGGAATCTCCCTATCATGAAAGACATTATGAGTTTGAGCGGATTATGAAGAAAAATAATATTCAGACTTATGGATACGAATTAAAATGGAACCGTATGGATTCTGCCTACTATAAAGAAGTGGTGGAAGAAGTATTCTCAAAAGATATTGAATTTGATGGAGTGTTTGGTGTGGACCGGTTGGTAATTGAATGTATGAATGAAGCCATTCGCAGACATAAGGAAGTACCAAGAGATGTAAAGTTTATTGCTTATGATGGAACTTTTATTACTGAGATTGTAGAGCCGAAGCTTACAGCTATTGTTCAACCAATAGAGGGATTGGCAAAAGAGTCAGTGAGACTGATTCACAGGCTGATAGGAGGAAGGGTCTATAAGGATAAGAAGATCCTTTTAAATGTGCAGGTAAGATATGGAAGAACAACGATTGAAAAACTGTGATAATGCACAAAAATAATGGGCGACGTTCTGGTATAATACACAAAAAGACTATAATGCAAAGAAATAATATTGACAATTTGCTGGGGAGTAATATAATAAAAGCAAATGAATCGAAAAAGTGCACATTGGAGATTTTGTTTTTTTTACTCTTTGTGGAACCCGTTCCACAAAGAGTAATCCCCGGAAAATATTTTTATATTAATGATTTTTTTTAATGAATATGGAACGGGTTCCATAATTAAGTGAAGCAAAAAAAGGAGGAAAAGAATTATGAAAAGCAAAAATGTAAAAAGAATTCTTTCTGCAACAATGGCAGGCGTTTTGACTATGGGGCTTCTGACAGGATGCGGCGGCAGTAGTAGTGAAAAAGCAACAGATGAAAGCGGAGCAACAGTTATTAAATTTGGTATTCATGTAGCGAATCCGGCAGAACAAGAACCAGTGACAAATAGTATTGTAGAGGCGTTTAATAAAGCGAATGAAGGAAAATATAAAGTGGAGTTTGAAGCTGCTGACACAGAAACGCACTCGAAAAATATGAAGTTGAAAGCAGAAGACGGTACATTGCCAGAGATTTTCTGGATCGAAGGTTCTGAGGCATCCGAGTATAGCGAGGCAGGAGTGCTGATGGATCTGACAGAATTCCTGGATGAAAATGCTGATATAAAAGAGGCTCTAGGTGGAATGGAAGCAGCATTCAAAGATGATAATGGACAATATGGTCTTCCATATCAGTGTAATGTGCAGGGAATCTTTTATAATAAGGATCTTTTTGATAAAGCAGGAGTAGCATATCCAACAGATGATACAACTTACGAAGAGTTTATTGAGATGATCCAAAAATTAAAAGAAAGTGGAATAATACCTCTTTCAATTGGAAGCAAAAACAGTGCATTTGCAATGTGGGAGTTCAATGAATTCCTCGCAAGATATGGTTGGGAAGATAATATTGAAAATATCCTTAGCGGAAAAGACAAGTTTAATAATGAAGAATTGCTTGCTTGCTTTGAAAAGTTACAGGGACTGAAAGATGCACAGGCATTCCCTGAAAACATGGCAACAATTGAGTACTTTGATGCAAAACAGCTCTTTGATGAAGGAAGTGCAGCTATGTTTGGTACTGGTCAGTGGGATTGTGCAGAATTTGATGAAAATCTTGGTGACAAAATTGGTTTCTGGTGGGGACCAAAATTTACAGATACTGAGGCAAATCAGGATATAGCAATGAAGGTTCCATCTGCACCAATCGGAGTCAGTGCAGCAGTTGCGGATGATGAAGAATTAAAAGAAGGCGTATATGAGTTCCTGAAATTCTATTATGGAGAAGAGGCTGCAAAATTGTCTTATGAAGGATCTATTTTCCCGGCAACAAATTATGAAGGTGTTGCAGCATCAGATTCACAGTATGCAATGAATGCAATGCTTGAATCGCTTGCAAGTGGATGGGGAAGTCCAGAGGCAGCACCAGATCTTACAGTACCATCAGCAGTACAGGAAGCTTTATATGACGGAATCTTTGGAGTGCTTCAGGGAACTTATGAACCTGCAGAAGCATTAGATAAAATTGATACTTCTCTAGCAAATAGTCAATAGTTTATAAGACGTTTTTGTTGGGTATGACAAATAAGTCGTGCCCAACAAAACGCTTATAAGGAATAAGGTGGTTGTATGCATTGGTTAAGTAAGAAAAGATACAAAGTAGGACTTATGCTTCCTACATTGCTGGTTTATAGTATTTTTATAATATTACCGATTGCTATTGCAGTTTACTATAGTTTCACACAATATTCTGGTATTGGAAAACCAAGATTTACTGGATTAAAAAACTATATAAGGCTGTTCCAGGATGAATTGTTTTGGGTTTCTTTTAAAAATACAATGATCATGTTTATCCTGGCATTTGTGTTATTGCTCACATTATCTTTTTTAATTGCACTTTTGTTGAATAATAAACTTAGGGCAGTTGATTTTTCTAAGGCTTTAATTTTTTCGCCAGCAATCATAGCGCCAATTATAGTAGGTATTATATGGGTATACATATTGGATCCTAATATTGGTATTATTAACAATGTTCTGGATGCAATAGGGGCAGATGCATTTAAGCAAAAATGGATTGGTGGAGAAACGCTTTCTCCATATAGTATAGCAATTATTTATTTCTGGCAGCAGTTAGGTTATCTTGTAACAATATTTATTGCGGGATTAAAGATGATTCCGGGAGATATCCTTGAGGCCGTTAAAATTGATGGGGCAAATGCTATTCAGGAAATACGTTATGTGACGATTCCGATGATGCGGACAACAATTTCTACAGTTGCAGTGTTGATTATTACGGGTGTATTTAAAATCTTTGAGATTGTTCAGCAGACAACTGGAGGAGGTCCGAACCATTTGTCTGAGACTTTGGTAACATATAGTTATTCCCAGACATTTTCAAGTGGAGATTATGGATATGGAATGTCTTTAGCGACCGTTACATTCTTAATATCTCTAATTATAACGGCGATTTATTCTAGTTTGACAAAAGAGAAGGAGGGGTAAGAGATGATAAATAAAAGAAAAAAGACAACGATGTATATTTTAATGGCAATCATTACTGTGTTGGTCGTATTTCCTTTTGTATGGATGTTGGTTCTTTCTTTTAAAACAAATTCTGAAATATTGTCTACACCTCTGTCATTGCCGAAAACATTAAATCTTGAGAATTATAAGCATGCATTAGAAACGTTGAATTTTCCTAAGCTATATGGGAATACGTTGTTTGTATGTATTATATCATTGATTATTGAGTTGGTGATTACATTTCTCAGTTCTTTTGTGCTTGCAAGAATGGAATTCAAAAATAAAAAACTTAAAAAACTATTGTACGGTTTTTTGATTATGGGGTTATCAATCTCTCCATTCATTCTTTTGTTCCCGGTATACAAGATAAATGTTTTTTTTGGACTCAGAGGAAAACTGGCATTGATATTCCCTTATGTAGCAACTTCTATATCATTCAATACATTGTTATTGGTGGGGTATTTGAAATCATTACCTACAGAGATAGATGAAGCAGCAGTCATAGATGGATGTACTATCTGGGACTTAATGGTGAGAGTTATCTTACCGATGACAAAGCCGGTAATTGCGACAATTGTAATATTCAATGTGCTGTATATCTGGAATGAGTTCCCATTTGCATCTGTTATGTTAAGAGATGTTTCAGATTACACGTTATCCATGGGAGCATCTTTCTTCAAAGGAACATATACAGTTGACTATGGTGGAATTGTTGCATCAAGTGTTATGATTATTATTCCAGAGTTGATATTCTATGGTATATTCCAGAAGAATATCGTAGAAGGAATGACTGCAGGAGCAGTAAAAGGTTAGCATATAAATTTGCTCAATAGGAGGAGAAAAATATGAGTAAAGTATCAGGATTATTTCAAGATTTAACAACAATAAAAAAAGCTAGAAACGGAAGACTTGCAAGTTGGGATCAAAGAGGAAAAAATCAGGATTACTGGGAGATCCCGGCAAAAGAAAGTATTGTATTAGGAGAAGTGGAAGGACCGGGATGCATTACCCATATTTGGATGACATCTTCCTGCCGTAAAGTAAAGGCACCAAGTATTTTGGATCCGGTTCTTAATGCATCGGCAGCGCCGGTAATGGAGATTCATCCTGCACTTGGAGTTATTTGGGATGATTATGATCCGTTTTATTATAGAAAGGTGTTAATAAAAATCACCTGGGATGATCAGGATACACCGAGTGTTCTTGCTCCTTTTGGAGATTTCTTCTGTATTGGAAATTGCTATCCGGGAAATTTCAGTTCACTTCCATTTAATGTTTCATTAAAACCAGAAGAGGCAGGAAGATATGGCGCCCCTTGTTCTGTATCCTGTTATTTCCCGATGCCGTTTAATAAAAAAGCAAAGATTGAGATTATAAATGAGAATGAATTACCGTTTATTTTGTATTTCAATATTGACTATGAGATGTATAAAGAGCCATTGGATGAGAATACTGCATATTTTCATGCTTGCTGGAGACGAGAGAATCCATGTGATGGATGGGGACCAGATATTCAGACTAATTCACCGGAAGTAAATAATGTGACGAATCTCAAAGGCGAGGGAAATTATACGATTCTTGACGTAGAAGGAACAGGACATTATGTAGGATGTAATCTGACTGTTAAGCACTATCAGGGAAGCTGGTGGGGCGAGGGTAATGATATGTTCTTTATTGATGGAGAAGAATACCCAAGTCTTAATGGGACAGGAACAGAGGATTATTTTAATCATGCCTGGGGAATGCAGAGAAATGCGTATCCGTTCTTTGGAACGATTGTTCATGAAGGGGATACAGATGGGTTCCAGGTATCATATAGGTTCCATATTACGGATCCGGTTCGTTTTGAAAAGAGTTTAAAAGTAACAATCGAGCATGGGCATGCAAATCATTTGTCTGATGACTGGAGTTCCACTGCTTATTGGTATCAGACCCTGCCGACGAGCAAGAATATTACAATTCTTCCAATGGAAGAAAGACTACCGAATGTTCCGGTTCTTCCAGAAAGAGATTTAAGAATGCCTGAATTGACAGATGAAATGAAAGCGGCAAGAGATTCCTGGGAAAAACGATGGGAAGAATACAGTCCGGCAAGACAGGAACAATTCAGAATCAAAGAAGAGAAAGCACGTCGAGAATCAAGGTTAAATACGGAATTTGCAAAGAAACTTCGTGATGAATATAAATAATATGGAGGAGTCTTATGTCTAATGAATTAATGCAAAAAAAAATTGAAAAGGCTCAGCAGGAAATTGATGCAAAAAAAGATATTGTGAAAAACGGTGCAATGCGTCAACACTATCATTTTATGGCGCAGACTGGTTGGATCAACGATCCGAATGGATTGATTTATTATAAAGGCAAGTATCATTTTTTCTATCAGTATAATCCATATTATGGATTCTGGGATTATATGCACTGGGGTCATGCCATAAGTGATGACATGCTCCATTGGGAATATCTACCACTGGCACTTGCACCTTCCGAATTTTATGACGATCATTTCCGTGGTGGATGTTTTTCTGGAAGTGCAATTGAACATGATGGAAAATTGTTTTTGATGTTCACAGGCACAACAAATAATGGAAAAGGTTTTGAGCAGACGCAGTGTATTGCATATAGTGAAGATGGGATACATTTTGAAAAGTATGAGGGAAATCCTGTATTGACTGCACCAGATGGAATCCCGACATATCAGTTCCGTGATCCAAAGGTATGGAAACATGACGATACCTATTATATGGTATGCGGAGCAAGCCGGGATAATAAAGCACAGGCACTCTTATATCGCTCCAAAGATATGTTACATTGGGAGTTCTTTAATGTGTTGGCAGAAAGCCGTGGCGAGTGGGGATACATGTGGGAATGCCCGGATTTTTATCCAATGGGAGATCGGTATGTACTTATGTTTTCGCCTATGGGGGCCGGAGAACGTACGGTTGTCTATCTTGTGGGAGATTTCGATTATGAAACTGGAAAATTTAATTACCATATTAATGGAGAAATTGACTGGGGTTTCGATTATTATGCACCGCAATCATTTCTGACTCCAGATGGACGAAGAATAATTGTTGGGTGGGCTAATGCATGGGATTGGATGCCATTCTGGAAAGACTGGGGGCCGACTTATAAAGAAGGTTGGTGTGGTTCGTACAATATTCCAAGAGAAGTTCGAATGAAAGAAGATGGTACACTTCAATTTATTCCAATTAAAGAGATAGAATCGCTTCGTGTGGATGCATGGAATCAGGAGACTATAATAGTAAGTGAGAAGAAGACAGATATTAAGGCCGGTGATGGTATTTCTTTTGAATGGAAAATGCAAATCAATCTTGAAGAGACGAATGCGGATCAGTTGGAAATAGGTTTGCGATGTGGAGAGGGTAAAAAGACTATTTGCATCTTTGATTTTAAAAATGCGCAGATGTCTGTAAATCGAAATGAGGCAGATGGATGGAGTAAAGGAATATCCAAAAGCGTGATGTATCTAAAGGATAGGAAAGAACTAGATGTGCATATATTATCAGATCAGAGTTCGATCGAGATATTTACGGACGATTATCAGAACAACCATTCTCTCAATGTGTTTGCAGGAAACGCACAGAATCAGATATATCTTTGTGCTCATGGAGGGCAGGTGGTTATAAATAATCTAGAAACCTATGGACTGACAGGATGCAACCAATAGGGGAAACAACATGTAGAAAAATCATGATGTATCAAACAATGACGAAACCCGTTAGCTATCATGCTAACGGGTTTCGTTGTTGTTATAGTTATCTAAAGGAATGAGAGTAAAGTGTGACATCAAGAACATGTATTTCTTGATGTTTTACTTTATGAGGGGGGAGATAGTGATTTGTTTATCAACTATCTGTAACTAAGTATAAAAGAAAATTATGTCTAAAGTATGTTAAAACTCTAAAAGAAAAAGAAAAATTCTTAAAAAGGACTTAAGATGACAAAGAAAAAATACTAAAAAAAGATTTTTTCAATATTTTTTTGCTTTAGATGGGCAGTTAATATATCTAAAAATTCACTGGAAGCGGGACGAATCTCCAGAGGGTGCATGGCAATTTTCTGGAGTAGTTCGCGGTTTCCTCGCTCCCAGCAAACATTAATTACGGTTCGGATATCCCTCTCGACGCTGTAGCTGCTTGTGCAGTAATGGTTTGCAATTTGGGGATAGAGGGATTTGCTGACAGAGAGAAGATAGTCTTCGTTCTCCAGGCAAAGTTTTATCCCATATTGAAGATAATGATATCCTCGGTATGTTGCGCCAATGCCAAGAGAACGAATCAAGCGTTCAATTTCTATTTCACTCATGTTGTCTCCTGTTCTATTTACGTTTTATTACAATGAGAAACGAAAACATGCTATAGGGACATTATATCGGAAATATAGTATTTAATATATTTCGCGACGTGAACAGTAAAAATTCGACATTTTTCGACAGAAAAGATTTTCAGAATATCTTAAGAATTTCCACAAACTGCTCTTAAAAAATTACTGCTATTCTTGTATAGTATAAGGGAGGTGATAAAAATGGCTAATATATTAGTTTGTGATGATGATAAAGAAATTGTAGAGGCAATTGATATATATATGTCTCAGGAAGGGTATCATGTGTTGAAGGCTTATGACGGGGAGGAAGCGTTAAAGGTCTTGAAGAACGAAAAAGTAGATCTTCTTGTGATTGATGTTATGATGCCAAGGCTTGATGGAATACGGGCAACGCTTAAGATTCGGGAAGAGAATAATATGCCGATTATCATATTGTCTGCAAAATCTGAGGATGCTGATAAGATTCTTGGATTGAACGTCGGGGCTGATGATTATGTTACCAAGCCATTTAATCCATTGGAACTGGTAGCCAGGGTTAAATCACAGCTTCGAAGATATACGCAGCTTGGAAGTACGGTGAATCATGAGAATCAGGCAGTGTATGAGGTTGGAGGACTGTCAATCAATAATGATCTGAAGAAAGTAACCGTAGATGGGGAGACTGTGAAGCTGACACCTATCGAATACAATATTTTACTATTATTAATGAAGAATCAAGGGAAAGTATTTTCTATTGATCAGATATATGAAAATATCTGGAATGAAGAAGCCATTGGTGTGGATAATACAGTGGCGGTACATATCCGGCATATTCGGGAGAAGATTGAGATCAATCCTAAGGAGCCGCGCTATCTGAAAGTGGTCTGGGGTGTTGGATATAAGATAGAGAAACTTTAGAAGGGAGTATATATGAAGCGTCGTTGGTATCGGGCGCCGATCATAAAAGGACTTTTGATCGTTGCTGAACATATTCTGGTGGTGATTATGGCGGTCTGCATCATATGGATTTTGTCCTATCCGGCAGGGCGCAATGAGATGTTTGAAGGAAAGCCTGCAAAGAATTATGAAGAGACGAAAAGCTTTAATGAGCTGTTGCGAACATATAGCCACCAGGTAATGAATGGAATTGGAATGCGGGACCGATTCGAGACGGATGGGGTCTATAATCCGCAGAAGATTGTCGATATACAGGAATATTATAATGAGTCAGAGATTACGAATGAAAATCTAAGTGGTCTGGCATACCGACTGCAGGATCTGTCTGACTGGGCGCAGCAATGGCTCGACCAGGGAGAAGAGAATTCATCTTACGATGATAATGCAGGTATGGATGAGAATATTATTGTATGTAAGCGTTCTGACAATACCTATCATTATTATTACTATAGTGAATTTAGGAATCTGATAGACAGTGGTGAGCTTCGGTTTGTAATCGCAAGTGATGATTCAGGAGTTTCTGAAGAGGATATTCTGAATGAATTGCAGGATGGAAATTTCTATAATAATACGGTGAATGCTTTCAAGGGGCTTCAGGATGTAGAAGGGAAGATTGCGTATATTGACTGCTGGAGTTACGATGGACAATGGCTGGCCGAAGAATATCAGACGGTAGATGGCAAGAGTGTTATGGAGATAGCTAATGACAATCCTATCTGGAATGGCCGGCTGAGTGAAGCTTATGAAATGCTGAGATATTGTATCTACCAGGTCGAAAGTGACATGAGAGAATATAATGATCTGAGTGAGTTCTATCAGGAAGGAGATACGAACTTTGCGTATTTGTATGTAGATACTGATACTAAGCGTGTGTATACAAACCGGAAAGCATATCAGGATTATGACAAGGCGCAGGAGAATCTGGAAATGTTCCGGAAGATGGGAAAATATGCAATCATTATGCCGAAACTTGCAGATTTTGAGACGAATTTTAATAATATAGATGCTTCGGACTGGCAGGAAGAGGTGAAGAACTCCGGCAATAAAGAAGAGGGATTCATCTATGCTGTTGGCGTGGATACGACCTATCCGATTAAGGATGCATTTTATACGGAATCCCAGTTATATGATAAATACGGAACAAGTGCGAGGGGTATCCTGGTGATGGGATGTGCTGCGAGTATTGTATTCCTGATACTTCTGGTATGGCTTACGGTGATAGCCGGTCGTAATCCGCAAGATGAGGAATTACATCTGAATGGATTTGACCGTTGGAAGACCGAGATTGCTGCTCTGGTGGTGATTGGAGGTTGGTGCATTCCTGTTGCATTGGGTGTGTCTGGAATTACGTATTCGTATTTTCCATCGTGGGGAGGAGATTATCAGTTATATCAGGCAGATTATATCCAGAGTGCGATCCCTTATATGATATGTGGTGCTTTACTTGCAGTTTATACCTGTGCATTATTCCTGACAGGTTTCTTAAGTCTGGTACGAAGAATAAAGGCAAGGACATTATGGAAAAATAGTCTTCTAAGATGGTTCGGCGGATTTATAAAGGTGCTATTTTGTAATTTCAATGAAGTGTGGCAGGTTATTATTGTATTTGGCGTTATAGGGCTGTTTTCATTCTTTGCATTGATCGAGTGGGCATCGGTCATGGGAATTACTTTTCTGTTGCCTGCGCTGATACTAGGAGCGGAGTTGGCTGCATTTGTCTATATGGTTAGACAGGCTATCGGAAAGCAGAGAATTAAGGAAGGAATTCTTAAGATTGCGGAAGGTGAAGTGGAATATAAGATTCCTTTGAATGGATTGAACGGAGATCAGAAGATCATTGCTGAAAAGATTAACTCCATTGGAGAAGGCCTGGACCGGGCACTGGAAGAAAGTATGAAGAGTGAACGGCTCAAAACAGATCTGATTACCAATGTTTCCCATGATATTAAGACACCGCTTACTTCTATTATTAATTATGTGGATTTGTTAAAGAAGGAAAATTTTGAAGATCCGAAGATTCAGCGGTATCTGGAGATCCTGGAGGCAAAAGCCCAACGGCTTAAGACCCTTACAGAAGATGTAGTAGAGGCATCCAAAGTAAGTTCTGGCAATATTACACTACAGTATATGAATATTAATTTTGTAGAGATGATTCAGCAGACTAGCGGAGAATTTGAAGAAAAATTCAAAGCCAGAGAATTGAAAGAAGTGCTGATCCTGCCAGAGAAAGAAGTCGTGATACGGGCAGACGGTAGACGGCTCTGGAGAGTATTGGCCAATATTTACAACAATGCAGCCAAATACGCTATGGAAGGAACCCGTGTATATGCAGAATTAAAAGTAGTAAATGATTCGGCAGTATTCAGTCTGAAAAACATATCCCAGCAGCCACTCAATATCTCGGCAGATGAGCTGACCGAACGATTTATCCGTGGAGATATCTCACGAAGCACAGAAGGCAGCGGCCTCGGACTATCTATAGCCAAGTCATTGACCCAGATGCAAGGCGGCAAATTCGAATTGTATCTGGATGGAGATCTGTTCCGGGTGACCATAACATTTCCAATAGGGACAGGGCAAATGTAAAAAGGGACAGGGATATTTTAATTTGGGACGGAGGAAAATGAAAAAACCCCCGTCCCAAACTTGCGCTTGTCAGGAAAAAACATTACAATAATAATACTATGAATGAATTAAGAGAATTATTACAGGACAATCTAAATATAGAATTTATTACGGCAACGCTTAGTAATCCGCGGCGAAAGGATGGCCCGGTCAAGATTAAAGTGCGCCCCTTGCTTCAGAAGGAGCATCTGGTATTTCAGCTTGAATTGTTCCAGAATAATCAGGCTTTTCACAGGAATGCAGATTCACGGGAGGCGTGTGAACTGATTCTGGGGCATATGGAGAACATGCGTCAGATGCAGATGGAGACGCAGAAGTACCAGTATACGGTTTTGGTGAGTAAAAAGGGAAAGGTGACGATTAAGAAGAAGGCTCAGAAGTGTGAAAGAAAGGATGTAGATATGAGCCATAATCGGAAGAAGCACTATGTCTTGGAAGAAGGTATCCCGGTCCCGTTCCTTCAGGATCTGGGGGTCATGACGCAGGAGGGAAAGGTCGTCCATTCCCGATTTGATAAATTCCGGCAGATCAATCGTTTCCTGGAGTTTATTGAAGATATTTTGCCGGAGCTTGATAAGGGAAGAGAGCTTACAATTCTGGATTTCGGATGTGGCAAATCTTACCTGACATTTGCGATGTATTATTATCTGCATGAGCTGAAGCATTATGACATACGTATTATCGGACTGGATCTTAAAAAGGATGTTATCCGACATTGTAATGAGCTTAGCCGGAAATATGGTTATGAGAAGCTGGTGTTCTTGGAGGGAAATATCGCTGACTATACCGGTGTAGATAAGGTGGATATGGTGGTAACGCTTCATGCCTGTGATACGGCAACAGATTTTGCTTTGGCCAAAGCTATCGGCTGGGATGCCAAAGTAATCTTATCAGTACCGTGCTATCAGCATGAGTTAAACCGCCAGATAAAAAATGATGTACTGGAGCCTGTTTTCAAATATGGCTTGATTAAGGAACGTATGGCTGCGCTGGTGACAGATGCATTGCGTGCGGAATACCTGGAAAGGGAAGGTTATGATGCTCAGATTCTGGAATTTATAGATATGGAGCATACACCGAAGAATATATTGATTCGTGCAGTGAAGACCGGAAAAAAAGGGGAGAATACAGAGGCTATTCAAAAGTGTGAAGAATATCTGCACGTTGAGCCGATGTTGGGACGGTTATTACAAGATGCGAATTGTGCCAGATCATGAAGGGGATTTGTAAATGAAGTGGAAAAATAGATTGATTGAAGCAGGAGTCCTTATCATAGTATTCATCATTGCTGTGTTAGGGTTCAGCTATTATACGAATAAAGGCAATGATAACATGACGGCTGACATGGGAGCAGCAACCTATCCACAGGTTTCATTTTCCTACCAGGGTTATGCGTTGAATATGTTGAGTGGGTATGCAAAAGCGATGGACATTCCAGCTATGAGGGATACCATAACGCCGGTGACAAATCAGCGTCTGGAGATTAACGTCCAGGCATATGGCATTAAGATCAGCAGTGCTTCTTATACCATCTATACATTGGATGGCGAAGAAAAGCTAAAGGAAGAAAAGGTAAAAAATCCGGGAGAAAACATCACGGCAGATTTGAGCGATGAAGGGCTAATGGATGAAGAGCGTGTCCTCGAGATCGCGCTCTATACAGAAGATAAGACCATTTATTTTTACACCAGGATTGTAAATGCATCAGATGCGTCTGTTATGGAATGTCTGGATTATATTCGGAATTTTCACGAGAGTGCCATTGGAAAAGTAGAGGGTGCCGGCGTAGGTGCAGCCATTGAACCGAGCGAAGAGGGCGATAATACCAGCTTTCAGCATGTGACCATTCACTCCGATTATGACCATGTATCCTGGGGAAGCCTGGAGCCGGAAGTTGAAAAAGGCGAACGCTGGAATATTAAAGAGATTAACAGTAATTCCATCTCGGTACAGTTGGAATATCGCGTAAGATGTAAAGGCGAAGAGAATGAGACGGATGTCTATGCGGTCAAAGAATTCTTCCGTGTGCGCCATATTGAAGATGCACAGAAAACTTATCTGCTCAATTATGATAGAACGATGGAACAGATATTTGACGCAACAAAGCAAGTGTTGAATGAAAAAGGCGTTTTGCTTGGAATAGCCCCAAAGAATATTTCTTATATGGTAAATGATGACGGTTCTGTTGTGTCTTTTGTTGTGGCAAATGAATTGTGGAATTACAACAAAGATACCGACGAAGTGTCTCAGGTATTCAGTTTTGCAGATGCTGAAAATAGCGATGTACGTAATCTTGTGACAAAGCATGAGATTAAGCTTCTGGAAATGGATGAGACAGGGAACACAATCTTTGCGGTATGTGGTTATATGAATCGTGGAAGCCATGAGGGAGAAGTTGGAATTGCCGTCTATTATTATGACATGGAGAAGAACTCTGTGGAAGAAAAAGTATTTATCTCCAGTGACAAGTCATATGAAAACGTCATAAATGAAATGAGCAGGCTTGTCTACTACAGCGCCAGCCGCAATATGCTATACATCATGGTGGAAGGTACGCTCTATGAATTCGATGTGGAGATGGAGGAGAATACGGCGCTTGTTGAAGCTTTGAACGAAGACCAGTATGTGGTATCAGAAGATGGACATCTGGTCGCTTATCAGGAAAATGGAGATCTGAACACAGCGACAAAGGTGGTTGTCAAGAATCTAGAGAGTGGCAAGGAACGAACGGCCGAATGCGAATCAGATGAATGTATCCGCCCGTTGGGGTTTGTAAAAAATGATTTTGTCTATGGAGTGGCCAAGACTGCAGATACAGGTAAGACGGTTTCCGGAGAAATTACGGTTCCAATGTACAAAGTAGAGATACAGAACAGCAAAAGCGAAATTGTAAAGACCTATCAGGCAGATGGCACATATGTGTTGGATGCATATTTGAAAGATAATATGGTGACATTGAATCGTGCAGTAAAAGATGGCAATACGTATACCAGTACCTCTCAGGATTACATCACGAATAATACCGAAAAAGAAAAGAGCAATATCTATCTGGAATCGTATGCGACAGATCTTAAGGAGACACAAGTCCGGCTTACATTTGAAGATGGAATCTCAGATAAGGAGCCGAAGGTACTGCGGCCAAAGCAGATTGTAATGGAAGACCCGGTAGTCGTTGAATTCGAAGATGTAACCCATGCAGATAAATATTATGTATATGGGTATGGACAACTGCTAGACTGTTGTGAAAAGGCGGGTGAAGCAATTAGGCTGGCTGATTCTTACAGTGGCGTTGCGGTAGATGCCACGCAGAATTATATCTGGGAGCGCGGAAATAGAGATCTGCAGTACACAATCGCTGACAAAGATGATGTGATCCAGAGAATTGCCGACCGGTTAAAGCAGAAAGAAGCACCGGTAGATATTATGAAGAGTCTGAATGACGACCGGTATCTGGATCTGACCGGCTGTGCAACAGAGGAATTACTATACATCATTAACCAGGGATCGCCGGTGATCGGTATGTTGAATGCAGAAAATTCAGTTATATTGATCGGATATACGGATACAGTTGTTATCTATGTCGATCCGGAGACCGGGGAACGATCCAGTGTGACTTATGAAGAAATGGATCAGATGACCCAGGGAAGTGGAAACACGTATATTGGATAAAAGAAAGATTTCAGAAATATAAAAGACCCGCATCATTATCGCGGGTCTTTTCCTTTTGCGTTCAAAACAAGTCTATGAATTCGCTGCTGGTCTGAACACAATATTTTTATATTTTCTCAGTGCAAAATACAATACCATACCAAGTACGCCGCAGGATAATACTTCCCCGACACCAACGGTAAGCATCATAAATGGAATCGGCAGTGCAACACCATAACCATAGCGCAGTACAAAAGGTACAACGATTGTGTTCGCTGCAATTGGCGGCAACGGTGCCAGGAACTTATTCTTGTCTCGTAACTGGTAAGTGAAAAATGCGCCGATTAAGGTCGCAAGACTTCCGAAGATGATGTCCGGAAGGATCGCGCCGCCCAGAATGTTCCCAATCAGGCATCCTACGAATAAGCCGGGAATAGCGGCTGGTGTGAATACCGGAAGGATCGTAAGGGCTTCTGCAATTCTTACCTGTACTTCTCCGAAAGAAAATGGTGCGAATACATAGGTCAGCACCACGTAGATGGCAGCGATCATGGCCGCCTGGGTCAGAAAGTTGATGTTTTTGTTTCTCATATGAAATTCTCCTTTAGTTTTGTTTTACGAGTGGAAGGTCTCGAACACTCGGCACATTTTCCGCGAAGCAATGAGCCATGCGGACATACTTGTATGTCCATCTGGCGAATGCCGCGAGACTCAGGTACCGCAGGTATCTGAGTACCGCCGGGAATCGGCGGCAAGCCCGATAGACCTTGGTTTTGATGGGCTTTGTTGCGATAGAGAGTATAACATAGCGAGGGGAGAAATGCAAGTCCGTACCCCATTTTGCTATAATATGGATATTTGGATGGAAAAATGTAAAAGATTACCATGTTAAAGGAAAGAAGATTCTTTTATATACTGATAAATAGAAATTTTAGGAATACGCCAGGTAGATTTACCAACACGCATTCCTTTTATTTTGCCTTGGTTTAGAATTTTCTGATATATTATGTGCAGGTCTAGAAAAGCTATAGAAATAGAAGGAAAATTCAGTTATAATGATAGAAACATAAGGAAGTAATATTTTATAGTTAGCAGAACGGAGGGATATTTATATGCCAAAGAATATGCAGAATTTAATGGAAAAGTACGTGAACGAAATAAAAAAGATATATGGTTTGCATTTACGCCAGATTATTTTATATGGTTCTTATGCCAGAGGAGATTTCAAACCAGATTCGGATGTGGATATTATGATTCTTTTGGATTTGCCAGATGTGGAGTTGAAAGCATATAGTCAGAAACTCTCTTATATGACATATGATTTTAATCTGGATCATGACATGGATATAAAGCCAATAGCGAAAAGTGAAACACATTTTAATAAGTGGAGTGTGAATTACCCATTTTATTCCAATATTCATGAAGAGGGAGTAGTGTTATATGAAGCAGCATAATCAGGAGATTGGCACGAGAAAGGATCTGGTTATTTACAGACTGGAAACTGCCAGGAGTGATTTAATAAAAACTATGTAAAAACATCAATATTTCCAAGAGAAATTGGAAGGAAAATAGGTCAGGCAGAGGAAATACGACATGCCAGTGATTATGATGATTTTTATATTACCAGTAGGGAGGAATCAGAACGTCAGATTCTAACAGCCGAAGAATTTATTAATTTAGCTGAGGAATACTGTATGAAACAACTTGAAAATTATGAAGAATAAGAAGAAAAGTTGTTTGAACACGTACCCCATTTGGAATGATAGTTGATGAATACAGACGAAAGGAAATACCGCAGAAAACGTTGGTTTTCTGCGGTATTTCGTATATTTGCATATGAATAAATGTCCATTGTTTTTGGCTTTGTTGCGATTGAGAGTATAGCATAGTGTGAGTGGCAATGCAAGTCTGGACCCCATTTTGCTTCTATCATGTCTGAAATTGTCTTCTGCCTTTTAAAACATCCATTATTATGTTATAATAACTCCAAAGCGTCAAACGCAAGCAATCACAAAAAGGAGTAAATTGGTATGGATTTGATTACGATTAAGGAACTATATAAGGAAAAAGAAAAGTATCTGGATCAGAAGATTACTGTTGGGGGATGGGTGCGCAGTATCCGGGATTCCAAGACTTTTGGATTCATTGTATTAAATGATGGAACATTTTTTGAACCTTTGCAGATTGTTTACCATGATAAGATGGATAACTTTGCTGAGATCTCCAAGTTAAATGTGGGAGCAGCATTGATCGTTACAGGAACATTGGTGGCAACACCGCAGGCAAAGCAGCCTTTTGAGATTCAGGCCGATACTGTAGAGGTAGAAGGTGCATCTGCGCCGGATTATCCGCTGCAGAAGAAGCGTCACAGCTTTGAATATCTTAGAACAATTTCACACTTAAGACCAAGGACTAATACTTTCCAGGCAGTATTTCGTGTGCGTTCTCTGACAGCCTATGCAATTCATAAGTTTTTCCAGGAGAGAGGATTCGTATATGTAAATACACCGCTTATCACCGGAAGTGACTGTGAAGGTGCAGGAGAGATGTTCCGTGTTACAACACTGGATATGGAGAATCTTCCAAAGACTGAGGATGGAAAAGTCGACTATTCTCAGGATTTCTTTGGCAAAGAGACAAGCCTTACGGTAAGCGGTCAGTTAAATGGAGAGACATATGCTCAGGCTTTCCGCAATATCTATACATTCGGTCCGACCTTCCGTGCAGAGAATTCTAATACGACAAGACATGCGGCAGAGTTCTGGATGATCGAGCCAGAGATGGCATTTGCAGATCTGGATGATAACATGATGCTGGCAGAAGCAATGTTAAAATATGTTATCAACTATGTGCTGGAAGAAGCACCGGAAGAGATGAATTTCTTCAATTCATTTGTGGATAAAGGCTTATTGGATCGTCTTCACAATGTAGTTTCTTCCGATTTCGCAAGAGTGACATACACAGAAGCGATTGAGATATTGGAGAAAAATAACGATAAATTCGAATACAAAGTTTCGTGGGGAACAGATCTCCAGACAGAGCACGAACGTTATCTGACCGAGCAAGTATTTAAACGCCCGGTATTTGTAACTGACTATCCGAAGGAAATCAAAGCCTTCTATATGAAACAAAATGACGATGGAAAGACTGTGGCAGCAGTAGACTGCCTGGTTCCCGGCATCGGGGAGATTATCGGCGGAAGCCAGAGAGAAGACGATTACGATAAACTCCTGAATCGGATGAATGAATTGGGATTAAAAGAAGAAGATTACAAATTCTATCTCGACCTTCGCAAATACGGCTCTACCAGACATTCTGGATTTGGACTTGGGTTCGAAAGATGCGTTATGTATCTGACAGGAATGAGTAATATCCGCGATGTTATCCCATTCCCAAGAACCGTAAATAACTGCGAATTGTAGAAAATAATGTGTGGAATTCAAAAAGGGACAGGGGGATTCAAAAAAAGGGACACGGTAATTTTAATTGGGGACGGAGGAAAATGAAAAAACCCCCGTCCCCAAATGGCAAAGGAGGGCTAGTATGAATATTTTAGTTGTTGATGACGAGAAGGAAATCGCGGATGTTGTAGAACTGTATCTCCAGAATGATCAGTATAATGTGTACAAGTTCTATACTGGTCAGGATGCGTTGGATTGTATTAAAAGCAGGAAGATTGATCTGGCAATTCTGGATATTATGCTTCCGGATATTGATGGTTTTCAGATTCTTAAGATGATTCGGGAGAAGTATACTTTCCCGGTGATCATGCTGACGGCGAAGACGGAGTATATGGATAAGATTACGGGTCTTACGCTGGGGGCGGACGACTATATTCCGAAGCCGTTCAATCCTTTGGAGTTGGTGGCACGTGTAAAAGCGCAGATTCGTCGATATACGCAATATAATGATGGGGGAAAAGACGAAGGAGATGTCATTGATTTTGGAGGACTTGTTTTGAACCGAACGTCTCATGAATGCGTTTACAATGAGGTCCCTCTGACGTTAACTCCGATTGAATTTGACATCCTTTGGCTTCTCTGCGAGAATCGGGGAAAGGTCATCAGTTCGGAAGAATTATTTGAAAAAGTATGGCATGAAAAATATTATAAGAACAGTAACAATACGGTGATGGTGCATATCCGTCATCTGCGGGAGAAGATGAGTGCACCGACCGGGAAATCAGATTTTATCAAGACAGTTTGGGGAGTAGGTTATAAGGTTGAAGAATAACTATCGTAAGTTAAAGGTCAGTATATTGCTCCAGACGGTATTTGTCACGGCAGTGACGGTTCTGGTCGGCGGATTTTTGCTGAATTACGTGATCGACGGTATTTATAATGACAGTTTTGCCAAAATATTTGTCAATTGTATGATGGCGTTCAATATGAATGAAAGTCAGGCGAAAGACCTGTACTGGAAATTAATCGGGGACAACAAGATGTTCTTTATGATTGTTGGTTTCCTGTTACTTTTTGCGCTATTTTTCTATGTGGCACTTTCTAAGATGACCAGGTACCTGGATCAGATTGGATATGGAATTGAAAATATTGTGTCAGAATCTACGGAGCCGATTCATCTGATTACGGAATTAAAACCAATTGAAATTCGTCTGAATGAGATTAAGGCAACTTTGAAGAGGCAGGAATTAGAGGCGGAGGAGAGTGAGAAGAAGAAAAATGATCTGGTACTTTTCCTGGCACATGATTTGAAGACGCCGCTTACATCGATCGTTGCTTATCTCAGCATGCTGGACAGTCACCCGGATATGCCGGAAGAAGAGCGGATCAAATATACCCATATTGCCATGGAAAAATCTCTCCGCCTCGGGGAGCTGATCAATGAATTTTTTGATATTACCCGTTATAATCTTCAGAATATTGAGCTTGAGCCGGTAGAGATCAATCTGTCTTTTATGCTGGAACAGCTGGCAGATGAATTATATGGTGTCTTGCAGGAGAAGAAATTATCCTGTGAGGTTAACGTTGAAGAGAATCTGATGGTATACGGTGATCCGGATAAACTTGCCAGAGTATTTGACAATATATTAAGAAATGCAATCGCATATTGTTATGCAAACACGGTGATTCGGATAGAAGCCCAGATGAAAAAGGGAGATGTAGAGATTATTTTTACCAATCAGGGCGATAAGATTCCGGGAGCAATGCTCCAGACGATATTTGAGAAATTTTACCGGGTGGATGGTTCCAGATCCAGTGGAACCGGCGGTGCAGGGCTGGGACTGGCCATTGCAAAACAAATCGTAGAGTTGCATGGTGGGCTGATCCGTGCGAAAAGTGATGATCTGAGGACACAGTTTATTGTAACTTTGCCATCAAAGACAGAGAAGGAAGAGGGAGCAGCAGATGAAATTCATACACATCGCAGACGTACATTTAGGGGCAAGACCGGACGCAGGAAGCGCATACAGCGCAAAGAGAACAAAGGAAATATGGAATAGTCTGAGAAGGATTATTGAGGTATGTAATGAAGAAACTGTAGATCTTCTTCTGATTGCGGGAGATCTGTTTCATCGACAGCCATTGTTGCGAGAATTAAAAGAAGTAAATTATCTTTTTGGTTTATTAGAAAATACTCAAGTTGTACTGATTGCAGGAAATCATGATTATGTTAAGAAAGATTCTTATTATAGAAGTTTTCAGTGGGCAGAAAATGTTCATATGATTTTAACCGAAGAAGTTACCAGTGTCGAGATACCGGAATTGTCGCTGGCAGTGTATGGATGCAGTTATCATACGAAAGAAATCCCGGAAGGACGATACGATCACGCCTGTCCTGAGAAAAAGCAAAAGTATGAGATATTGCTGGCACATGGCGGAGATGAGAAGCACATTCCGATTCAGAAGAATCAGGTGATGTCTCTTGGGTATGATTATGTGGCATTAGGTCATATTCATAAACCACAAGTGATCGTTGCGGATCGAATGGTATATGCAGGAGCCTTGGAGCCAATTGACAAGAACGATACCGGCCCACACGGTTATGTGTCAGGGCAGATGTCGGAACAAGGATGTCAGATAAGCTTTGTACCAATGGCGTCCAGAGAGTACATTCATCTGGAGGTGCAGGTTCATAAAAAAATGACGGGGAATGAACTGAGAATGCAGATCGCATCTCAGATTCAGGAACGAGGCATACAGAATATATATAAAGTGGTCGTAACAGGGTTTCGGGATCCAGATATCATCTTTGATTTGGAGGATATGGACACTTATGGAAATATCATAGAGCTGACAGATGAGACCAGACCGGCATATGAATTTGAAAAGCTTATGGACCAGAACCAGGATAATCTTCTTGGACAATATATTAAAAGCCTGAAAGATTATGAGGAAGACAGCATAGAATATATGGCATTATGTGAAGGTGTGCAGGCACTGATGGAAACGAGAAGAGGCTAGATATGATAATTCAGGAATTAAGATTAAAGAATTTTGGGAAATTTACAGACAAGTCCATACAATTAAAAGAAGGTATGAACCTTATGTATGGCGAAAATGAATCCGGTAAATCTACGATCCATACCTTTATCAAAGGGATGTTTTTTGGAATGGAACGAGGCCGGGGAAGAGCGTCTGTTTATGATACATACAGTATCTATGAGCCGTGGGAGAATCCGAATTATTACGCTGGCTCATTGAGATTTCGAGTAGGGCAAAAGACCTTTCGACTTGATAGGAATTTTGACAAATACTCAAAAAAGGCAGAATTAATCTGTGAAGATGACGGAGAAGAATTGTCGGTTACAGATGGAGATCTGGATGTATTATTGGGAGGGCTGAATGCCGGAAATTATGAGAATACGGTATTTATCGGTCAGTTAAAGATAGAGACCGGTCAGTCTCTGGGAATAGAATTAAAGAACTATGCGACAAATTATTATGCAACGGGAAATAGTGAACTTGATCTAGGTCGGGCATTGCAGTCTCTTCAAGAGAAAAAGAAGCTTCTCGAGCGTGATGAGAAGAATTATCTTATGAAAAAGCAGCAAAAAAGGGAACGGATGGAACAGGAAGCTTCTTATGTATGGAGAGATATCCATCACCTGGAAGAAGAGTGTGAACGCATTACAGGAGAATTAGAATATCGTCAGAAAAAGGAGAAGGATCAGGAAGAGAATCGGCGGAAGATTGATGAACTCAGGCCGGCAAAATGGAGAATTCACCCGGTTGAACTCTTGCTGTTTGCTGTGTTTGTGATACTTGCTTTTGCGTTGATCGCAAAACCATGGAATTATCTGGTCGCAATTGTAATTTTTCTTGCTTGTGGATTATACACCTGGAATCGGATGAAAGTGGGGAAAAAGCAGGAAAAAACAGCACCTGAGATTTTGCTGGAAGAGATTACACCAGAAGAAGAGAAGATTCCGTTAGACAGACTTGTCTGGGAAAAATCACATGTGGAAGAGGAATTGAGAGAAAAGCAGGTTCAATACAGTAATTTACAAGAACAATTGACAGAATTAGATGAAGTCAGTGAGGATTACCGGGAATATGACAGAAAGCGCAGAGCCCTCCAGTTGGCTATGGATCAGCTGAATAATCTGTCTGCAAAATTGCAGCAACAGTTGAAGACGGTGCTGGATGGGAAGGCATCGGAGATCCTGGAATATATTACGGATGGAAAATACACC
Organism: Bariatricus sp. SGI.019; assembly: GCF_050315235.1. Lineage (NCBI taxonomy): Bacteria > Bacillati > Bacillota > Clostridia > Lachnospirales > Lachnospiraceae > Bariatricus > Bariatricus sp. SGI.019. The sequence goes on from NZ_JBNPOQ010000005.1 coordinate 115,897, forward strand.
AGACTTTTTATTGAAGAGAATCTGCATATGAGTGTTATGGCAGAAGGAAGAAAAGTTCCAATGGAGCAGTTGAGCAGGGGGACGATAGAACAGATATATCTTGTCCTTCGCCTTGCAGCAGGCGAGCTATTGTTTGAGGAAGATTATCCGGTGATTCTGGATGATACGTTTGCATATTATGATGAAAATCGATTAAAAAAAGTGATGCAATGGCTGAGCATTCATAAGAAACAAGTCCTGATCTTTACCTGCCAGAAGAGAGAAAAACAACTATTGGAAGAACTGAATATCGCCTATCATGAGGAGATCATATAAAAGGAGAGGAAATCTGGTTAGATTTCCTCTCCTCTGTTATATTTATCCACAACGTTATGGATACGATCTACTGGGTTCAAGATACTGCTGATAGATCCATCATGATTCAATGTATCGATCATGAGTGCAATATATTTACTCATATCACAGTTGATATAATAAGGACGTTCCAACAATTCTGGTGTCTGATAGATTAGGTTGGTGGTAAGAATTGCGTCGATAGTTCCTTCTTCATATGCTTTGTCGAATTTGTCGAGTCCGTTTGTGAACAGACCGAATGTTGCGGCAGCAAAGATTCGTTTGGCTTTGCGCTGTTTCAATTGACGGGCAACATCCAGGATACTGTCTCCAGAAGAAATCATATCATCCAGAATAATGACATCTTTGCCTTCGACAGAAGAACCTAAAAATTCATGAGCAACAATTGGGTTGCGTCCATCGACGATCTTGGTGTAATCACGTCGTTTATAGAACATACCCATATCAAGATTCAATACGTTTGCAAGGTAGATCGCACGTCCGGTAGCACCTTCATCAGGACTGATTGCCATCATATGTTCGCTGTCAATCTGCAGATCTTTAAAACGGCGAAGAAGACCCTTGACGAACTGATAAGTCGGGCGCACCGTTTCGAATCCATTAAGTGGAATTGCATTCTGAACTCTTGGGTCATGAGCATCAAATGTAATGATATTGTCGACACCCATACGGACAAGTTCTTGAAGTGCAAGTGCACAATCCAGAGATTCCCGATTGCTTCTTTTGTGCTGACGGCTCTCATATAAGAAAGGCATGATGACATTCAGACGTCGAGCTTTTCCTCCAACTGCAGCAATTACACGTTTCAGATTCTGGTAATGATCATCCGGAGACATGCGGTTGGTGTGACCGGTCAAAGAGTAGGTCAGACTATAATTGCAGACATCAACCATAAGATATAAGTCTTTTCCACGGATAGATTCATTGATAATACCTTTGGCTTCGCCGGATCCAAATCGTGGAACTTTTGCATCAATAAGATAGGTATCTCGTTCATAACCGTTGAAGACAACATCGTCTTTATAGGCAGAGCCATCTTCCTTTCTCCATTTTACAAGATAATCGTTCACCCTATTGCCCATCTCGGTGCAACCGTCGAGAGCAATAATTCCAAGTGCTCCGACAGGTATGTTTTCTAGAATGCGATCATTACGGCGTAACATCATTTGTACCTCCCAGGTTTAATAATTTTTTTTGGATGCGGATATCGTCACCAGTCAGCCTCAGAATCGTATAATTACTGCTGATCCGGGAAAAAGTCCGCTCTGAATAGATTGATTTTATATCTTCCAACGCGAGGTTGGTAGAGATAATAGTAGATTTCTGTCTTAATATACGTTCGTTCAGACAGCTGAACAATTGTGATACCGTGAATGTATTGGAAAACTCGGTTCCCAAATCATCAATAATCAGAAGATCACAATCGTAGATCAGTTCTTGAGCCTGCAAATTCTGTTCCTCTTTTTTACCAAATGTGTTCTTTGCCAGGATATCAAATAATTGAGCTGCAGTAAAGTATACAACAGAAAAAGAAGTATCCATCAATTCCTTGGCAATGCAGTGGGAGAGGAAGGTTTTGCCGACCCCGGTGTCGCCATATAATAGAATATTGTGAAATTCATCGGAAAATGTATCTACGAAATCATGACATACCTTTAATGCGGTCTGCATGGATTCCAACGAAGATCTTCCTGTAAGAGGATCTATGTGGTTGTTGGAATAATAACTTAGAGAACAGGTAGAAAAGTTCTCTTTATCCAGGACTTCCTGTAAATTGGATTGTGTATATAGAAGCTCCACGATTGCCTGCTTGAAACAATGGCATTTTTCAGTTCCAATATAACCTGTGTCCTGACAGTCAGGACAGTTGTAATGGAGCTCCAGATAATCTGCCGGCAATCCATGGGATTGAAGAAGCCGCTTTTTCTGTGCAATCAGGAAATTCAAATCCTCTTTTAAAGAAGACAATGCCTGACTGTCTCCGTCAAGGAGTCGGCGTGCTTTTTGAACACTCATGGCAGAGATAGATTGATCCAGCTCTTCTAACTCTGGAATGAAAGAATATGCCTGCCTGTAGTGTTCCCTGAGTTGATGTTCATTATCCAGTTGTTTTTGTTCATAAGTACGCATCAATTGATCGTACTGAGAATTGGAAAGTGCCATGCCGGGGAAAATCTCCTTGCGTTATGTATTTATTGCTGAACTAACTTGCGCTCTAAATCGTTCATATCGTATGAGCGACCATCGAAATTGTTGAACTTTGTCGTCTTTATATGCTTGTCTGGTTTTGTGGCCTGAGCTGTCTTCTGCTCTTTTGATTTTAGATAATCGGCATCCAGTGCCTCGATATCTTTTAGATAATGTACATTCTTGCTTCGCCAATTCTTTAAAATGGTATCTGTATATTCAAAGTTAGGCTGATGAATCGTATTCATCGTGCGGTTGCATGCTTCCAGAATAATGTCCAAAGTGAATCCGTATTCTTCATTCCATTTTTTGATATAAGTAATCTCTGAAGCAGCAGGTGCACGTCCCTTGATTCCATATGCGTTCAAGACAGAATAACAGTTCTTGTTATACGCTACGGTGCTTGCTTTTGCATCGGAAACGGTCGTGATCTTCTGCTCGTTCCAGGATAAAGCAACTTTTTGGATATAATGCATGCTTTTATGACCATTTTCCACACAGTATTCAATTAAATACTCAATTAATTCTGCAGACATATGCAGAGTATCAAAAAAGTATGTAATGGTATCAATATCAACAGCAGACAAAGTCTTACCGAGATACTGTTCGGCAACGAAAAGAAGCTCTTTGAATTCCTTGCGTTCCTTGCGACTTCTGTATTGCTGTATGTTAGGCACAGCGGCAGAATCATTGTCGGAGACAGCTCCTGTGTCGGAAACAGTCATAGTGGCTGCAGCAGAATGAGCAGATGTCTCTGATGTCTCTGCCTTGCTTCTGCCAGTATCTGCATTATGCTCTTCGGTATGGTCACAGTAGTCCAAAAGTCCTTGATTCTTCCAGTACTTCAGTGCGCGCAGTACATCCTTTTCTGTACATTCCAGGATATCAGCAATCTCAGAGATGGACAGCATTCCAGAAGCTTCATTCAAATGGCGCAAAAGAAGAAGATATACTTTTACATATTCGCCGTTTGCCTTGATCATATAACGGTCTATAAATTCATTCTCCAGCACAGTAGTATTTCCCTGTGCATAATTAGTAAGGGTCAATTTCTTCATAATTCTTACGCCAGTCCTCCTCGTTGGTTCCATACACATTTTTAGAAATATCGTAGAGATATTATAGCACCAGAAAGACAGGGACAAAAGAAATTTCTGACCCAAAAATCAAGTTTTTTGTGGATAAAAATCTGTGGAAAATGTGGATAACTAGCGTTTCAAAAGGTCTTCGCCAATATTTACAACGTCTCCCGCTCCCATAGTTATCAACAAGTCTCCTTTTTGACATTTTTCCATACAGAAATCTTCAATCTCTTTAAATGATGGGAAATAATAAGCGTCACGTCCATTTTCGATTAATGCATCGGCAATATCCTTGGAAGATATTCCCAGGGTGTCTGTCTCTCTTGCGGCATAGATGTCGGCAAGGATGATATGATCGGTATGCGATAATGCTTCCACAAACTCAGGGAATAAAGCCTTGGTTCTGGTATAAGTATGTGGCTGGAAAATGCACCAGATCTCTCTGTGAGGATAATTCTTTGCAGCCGTCAGGGACGCGTTGATCTCTGTTGGATGATGTGCGTAATCATCAATAATTGTAATTCCGTTTATATCACCTTTGTGTTCAAATCGACGGTTAGTTCCATGGAATTCTTTCAGTCCTTTTTTCATGGTTTCCACAGGGATATCCAGAAGATCAGCGGCAACTATTGAGGCCAATGCGTTAGATACATTGTGGTCACCATTGACGGAAAGGGAAATCCTGTCAACAAATGTTCCAGATTTTACCAGATCAAAAGATGCCTCACCTAAGTTATTATGGGAGATGTTGGTAGCACTGTAATCCATGGAACTGTCATTTCCATATACAAGAACCCTGCATTTCAGGCCATCAATGATCTCTCCCAGGTCTGGAATATTGCCATTGATGATTAAGGTCCCGTCTTCTGGCAGGAGTTCAGCAAATTTACGGAAAGAATTGCGGATATCAGCCAGATCTTTAAAGAAATCTAAATGATCTTCATCAATGTTCAAAATGATACCGATCTTCGGGAAAAAGTGAAGAAAGCTGTTGGTATATTCGCATGCTTCTGTTACAAATAATCCAGAATCTCCTACGCGGATATTACCGCCAATTGCCTTTAAAATTCCTCCGACTGAAATGGTAGGATCCATCTCGCCAGCAAGCAGAATATGAGAAAGCATAGATGTCGTTGTTGTCTTGCCATGTGTTCCCGATACGGCTATCGGAACGTCATAGTTGGTCATCAACTGCCCGAGAAGCTCTGCTCTGCTTAACATAGGAAGTCCTTGTTGTACGGCAGCCTGAAATTCTTCATTATCTTCATGAATTGCGGCGGTGTAGACAACAACATCAATTCCCGGGATGATGTTGGATGCTTTCTGTCCGTAAAAAATGTTGGCGCCCAGCTTGGACAGGTGGTCTGTCAAGGCAGATTCTTTGTTGTCAGATCCAGATATGGTAAAGCCCTCTTTTAAGAGAATCTCGGCAAGACCACTCATGCTGATACCGCCGATTCCGATAAAATGTACGTGTGCAGGCTGATGAAAATTAATTTTATACATAAGATACCTTCCTTTTTCATGAATGTTCTATTTTTATAAAAAAATAGTCATAAAAGTATTTCTCTATCCATATTATTATATACATATATGAGAAAAAAACCAAGTCGTAAATATTTGTGATATTTTAATAAAATGTTCACGAAAAATTCATTTTTTTTGTAAAATTTGTTCACTACTAAAAGAAACTGTGGTATAATGTGAACGACAAGATTACTGAGAAGGGGTGATGACATGAGAAAAAAAGAGATGATAGCAATGCTGCTGGCAGGAGGACAAGGAAGCCGCTTAGGGGTTCTTACAGCAAAAGTTGCGAAGCCGGCTGTTGCTTTTGGAGGAAAATATAGAATTATTGACTTCCCGCTCAGCAACTGCATAAACTCAGGAATTGATACGGTCGGAGTGCTAACGCAATATCAGCCATTACGATTGAACACACATATTGGAATTGGAATTCCATGGGATTTGGATCGTAATTTTGGAGGAGTTACGATTCTACCTCCTTATGAGAAGAGCAGCAACAGCGAATGGTATACCGGTACGGCGAATGCGATATACCAGAATTTGGATTATATGGAGACCTTTAATCCAGACTATGTATTAATTCTGTCAGGTGACCATATTTATAAGATGGATTATGAGGTTATGCTTGATTATCATAAGGAGAATAATGCAGACGTGACTATCGCTGCAATGCCTGTACCATTAGAAGAGGCAAGCAGATTTGGCATTGTGATTGCGGATGGTGACGGTAAGATATCAGAATTCCAGGAGAAGCCACCACAGCCAAAGAGCAATCTGGCATCTATGGGTATTTATATTTTTAGTTGGCCAGTATTAAAAGAAGCGTTGCTCGCGTTAAAGGACGAGCCAGGATGTGATTTCGGTAAGCATATTATTCCGTATTGTCATAATAAGGGACAACGGTTATTTGCATACGAATACAACGGATATTGGAAAGATGTTGGAACGTTAGGATCTTATTGGGAAGCCAATATGGAATTGATCGATATTATTCCGGAGTTCAATCTTTATGAAGAATTCTGGAAGATATATACGAACAGTGAGATCCTTCCGCCACAGTATATTTCCGGACAGGCAGTGATTGAAAGAAGTCTGATTGGAAATGGTTCTGAGATTGGCGGTGAAGTACGTAACTGTGTCATTGGTTCGGGAGTAACCATAGAAGATGGTGCCGTTGTCAGAGATTCTATCATTATGAAAGATACGAAGATCAAGAAGGGATGTGTCATTGATAAGTCAATTATCGCAGAGAACTGTGAGATTGGCGAGAATGTTACATTGGGAATCGGCAGTGATGTACCGAACAAACTTAAGCCGGCGATTTATTCATTTGGCCTTGTAACAATTGGTGAGAATTCCGTGGTTCCGGATGGAGTTCAGATTGGAAAGAATACTGCGATCAGTGGTGTTACGACAAGAGAGGACTATCCGAATGGAATACTGGAAAGTGGAGAGACATTAATAAAGGCAGGTGAACGAGCATGAGAGCAGTAGGAATTATTTTAGCAGGCGGAAGTAACAACAAGATGCGTGAACTGACTCAGAAGAGAGCAAGTGCAGCGATGCCGATAGCAGGAAGTTATCGTGCGATTGATTTTGCTTTGAGTAATATGTCTAATTCGCATATACAAAAAGTAGCAGTGCTGACTCAGTATAATGCGCGTTCATTGAATGAACACCTGAATTCATCAAAATGGTGGGATTTCGGAAGAAAGCAAGGGGGGCTGTATGTATTTACCCCTACGATCACAGCAGATAATGGATACTGGTATCGTGGAACTGCTGATGCGATTTATCAGAATCTGGATTTCCTGAAAAGATGTCATGAGCCGTATGTGATCATTACGTCGGGAGATGCTGTATATAAAATGGATTATAACAAAGTGTTAGAATACCATATCAATAAGCGGGCCGACATTACGGTGGTTTGTAAGGATTTGGGGCCGGATGAGGATGCCAGCCGTTTTGGAACGCTGAAAATGGATGAAGATATGCGCGTTTTGGAATTTGAAGAGAAGCCGATGGTTGCAACTTCGAATACCATATCAACGGGAATCTATGTGATCAGAAGAAGACTGTTGATAGAATTGATTGAGAATTGCGCAGAAGAAGACAGATTTGATTTTGTAACTGATATTTTGATCAGATATAAGAATCTGAAAAAAATATATGGTTATAAGATAAAAGATTACTGGAGCAACATATCAACAGTGGATGCTTATTATCGGACGAACATGGATTTTCTGAAACCGGAAGTAAGAAATTATTTCTTCAAAGAGCGTCCTGAGATCTACTCAAAAGTGAGCGACTTGCCGCCAGCGAAATATAATCCTGGTTCGGTGGTTAAGAACAGTCTTGTGGCGAGCGGAAGTATCATCAACGGTACGGTAGAGAATTCTATCCTTTTCAAGAAGACGTTTGTCGGAAATAATTGTGTCATCAAGAATTCAATTATCCTGAACGACGTCTATCTCGGTGACAATACATATATTGAGAACTGTATTGTAGAGAGCCGCGACACGATCAGAGCAAATACACGTCATGTTGGGGAAAATGGTGTGAAGGTAGTTGTGGAAAAGAACGAGAGGTATGCACTATAGTGCAACGGCTTGGAAGAAAGGGGCTAGAAGAAAAATGCAAATCACAGATGTACGCGTGCGTAAAGTAGCAAAAGAGGGAAAATTAAAAGCAGTGGTTTCAATTACTATGGATGAAGAATTTGTAGTACATGATATCAAAGTTATTGAGGGCGAAAAAGGACTCTTTATTGCTATGCCAAGTAAGAAGGCTTTGGACGGTGAGTATCGGGATATTGCACATCCGATTAATTCAGGAACAAGAGAACGCATTCAGAACATTATTCTTGAAAAATATGAAGAGGCATTAAAAGAAGAACCAGCTGAGGAATAAGAAGGATAAAAGAAGAGGGAGTGCTCCCTCTTCTTTTTTGATGAATTTGGGACGGGGGTTTTTTCAATTTCCTCCGTCCCAAATTAAAATAACCCTGTCCCTTTTTATAATTCAAAATGTAGGAGTTTGTGTGTGTTAGGATGCTGAAATTCTAGTTTATAGGCACACAGACAGATTTCTTGCCATTCGTTCCGTTCGCTGCAATGGGGATTATACTTGGTGTCCCCGATGATAGGACAGCCGATATTGGCTAATTGTACACGAATCTGGTGATGGCGGCCGGTATCCAGATGGATGTCAAGTTCAGTTGGGGACGGGGGAAAATTCAAATTCCTCCGTCCCAAATTAAAATAACCCTGTCCCTTTTGGATGATTTTGTAGGAGAGTCTGGCAATTTTTGCCCCTTTTGTGTTGGCGGTGCAAATTTTGGAGGTGTTGGTTTTTGTATCTTTTATCATGTAATTTTCTAGCTTGCCTTCATCTTGAGGGGGGCATCCGTCGACAAGGGCACGATAATATTTGCCAAATCCCTGGGAAGTGAGTTGTTTGTTTAGTTCTTTTGCGGCAAATGGAGTCTTGGCAAATACAAGAATTCCTTTAACTGGCTGGTCTAAGCGGTGAATTACTGCGAGGTAGGGTTCTCCTTGGGAAGGATTGGATTGATATATGTGATTTTTTAATAAATTTACCATATCGGGACTGCCGATTCGTTTGCTTTGAGTTGCGATTCCGTGGGGTTTTACGCATACAAGGATATGGGAATCTTCGTATAATATTTCCAGAGTATTTGCTGCCATATATAATTCTCCTTGACTTTGATTCTTTTCGCTCTTATCATTTAACCATAGTGTGAAAGAATATGCAAATGAAACGAGGAAGAATGTTATGGATTATATATTGTTGATAGTAGGGTTTGTTCTGCTGATTAAGGGCGCGGATTTTTTTGTGGATGGAAGTTCGAGCGTTGCAAAAATACTGAAAGTTCCAACAATTATTATTGGACTTACTGTTGTGGCTTTTGGAACCAGTATGCCGGAACTATCGGTCAGCGTCACGGCAGCAATACAGGGGAGTAATGATCTGGCGGTTAGTAATGTTTTGGGGTCAAATATATTCAATCTTCTGGTAGTGCTTGGCTGTTGCGCGTTAGTGAATCCAGTGCAGGCAAAATGGTCTTTGCTAAAGAAAGAATTTCCTTTCTCAATTTTTATCGCGGTAATTTTGCTTTTGCTGGATTCGGATTTTTCCATTGCAAAAGTTTTAAGCAGAGAAGGGACTTTTGTTCTTGGAAGATGGGGCGGACTTTTATTTCTGATATTATTTGCTGTATTTCTCTATGCGACGGTAAGAGATGCTCTTGCGTCAAGAAATGAAGTGTCTGAAGTGGAAGAGGATTATAAAGTGATGAGTCCGATGAAAAGTGCATTATATATAATCGGAGGGCTTGCTGGGATTGCGCTGGGTGGCGATCTGGTTGTAGACAGTGCTTGTAATATTGCTGAAACATTCGGGCTTAGTCAGACCTTTATTGGCTTGACAATTGTGGCCCTTGGAACCTCTCTGCCGGAATTAGTGACTTCTATGGTTGCGGCAGGGAAAGGCGAAAATGATCTTGCAGTGGGAAATGTGGTTGGCTCGAATATATTTAATATATTGCTGATTTTAGGAATATCTTCTGTAATCACACCGATTACATTGGATGTTACAGCGGTTTATGATACCGTCTTGTTAATTGTAGCAAGTTTGATCGTTTATTTTTCGGCAATCAGCAAGCGAGAGATTCGAAGAACAGAGGGAGCTTTGTTTTTGATTGCCTATCTGGCGTTTTTTGTGTATATTTTGATTCGATAGTGGCATGTTTTGTCTTGACAAATAAAAAACAATGGATTAAAATTACGTTTAATCGAATAACCTGCTGGCAATGATGGTTGCAGAAGGCAGGATGGGTGAAGAAGAGGAATAGTAATTACGGATGCAATTCTACAGAGAGGGAATCCTTTGGCTGAAAGATTCTTGTATTGATAAGTAATGAACCTACCTTGGAGCCCCTGTATGAAAGTACAGCGTGACACTAGCGTTAATGGTGGTGAGAGAGAGCTGCGAGAGGGTCGCAGTTAACTAGGGTGGTACCGCCGAGCTTTTCGGTCCCTTTGATGGGAACGAGAAGCCCGGTGTTTTTTGTTTTATTTAAAGTCAAAACATTTGACAAAGAGCAGATTGGTTCCCGGCTAAAATTATCGTGGGGCAAGGGCCCTGCTGGAAAAGAAAAGGAGAAGAGAAACATGGCAAAGGAAAAATTAGTAAAAAATATCACACCACGTGATGAAAATTTTGCACAATGGTACACAGATGTTGTTCGTGAAGCACAACTGTGTGATTATTCAAGCGTGAAAGGATGCTTGAATTATCTGCCAAATGGTTATGCAATCTGGGAACTGATTCAGGCAGATCTGGACAGACGTTTTAAAGAGACAGGTGTGGAAAATGTATATCTGCCAACCTTGATTCCGGAAAGTTTGCTGGAAAAAGAGGCTGAACATATCGAAGGATTTGCACCGGAAGTTGCCTGGGTAACTCATGGCGGTATGGAAAGATTGCAGGAAAGAATGTGTATTCGTCCTACATCTGAGACGTTGTTCTGTGATTTGTGGGCTAAGACAGTTCGTTCTTATAGAGATTTACCAAAAGTATGGAATCAGTGGAATTCTGTTCTTCGTTGGGAAAAGACAACAAGACCGTTCTTACGTTCAAGAGAATTCTTGTGGCAGGAAGGTCATACTCTTCATGCAACCTATGAGGAAGCTGAAGAGAGAACGATTCAGATGTGGCAGGTATATAAAGACTGCTATACCGAGACGATGGCAATGCCTTTCGTAGCAGGAAGAAAAGCAGAACATGAAAAATTTGCAGGTGCACAGGATACCTACACAATCGAAGCGCTGATGCATGATGGAAAAGCACTACAGTCCGCGACCAGCCATTTCTTCGGAAGTGGATTCCCAGATGCATTTGGCATTAAATATGTGGATAAGAATAATCAGCTTCACAGTTGTTACGAGACTTCCTGGGGATGGTCTACCAGAAGTATCGGCGGCCTGATCATGGTACATGGTGATGACGATGGATTGGTTCTTCCTCCACACGTTGCACCAGTTGAATGCCGTATTATTCCAATTGCACAGCACAAAGAAGGCGTGCTTGACAGAGCATTTGCACTGCTGGATGAATTGAAAAAAGCCGGTTATAGAGTGAAGATTGATGATTCTGATAAGAGTACTGGATGGAAATTCTCTGAGCAGGAAATCCTTGGTATTCCTACCCGTATCGAGATTGGTCCAAAGGATATTGAGAAGAACCAGGTTGTAGTCGTACGTCGTGATAACCGTGAGAAGATTGTAGTATCTCTGGACGAAATTGCCACAAAATTACGTGACATCTTAGAGCAAGAACAGCAGGATATGTATGACAGAGCAAATGACTTCTTACAGAGCCATATTGATACAGCAACAACGATGGACGAAATGAAAGAAAAATTCCAGGCAAACCGTGGTTTCGTAAAAGCTTGCTGGTGCGGAGATCCAGAATGCGAAGGTGAAGTAAAATACGTCACAGGTGGAGCTGCGACCAGATGTCTGATTGAAGATGAAGAAATGATTTCAGACAAATGTATCTGGTGCGGAAAACCAGCAAAACACATGGCATATTGGGGCAAATCATACTAAGCTCCTTAGTTGGGGACGGGGGTTTTTTCAATTTCCTCCGTCCCAAATTAAAATATCCGTGTCCCTAATTCGTTTTGTGGTGTCCCTCTTTGCAAAGGAGGGAGAAAAATGCCAAGAAGAGCAAGACAGGAAAGTTCGACCGGAATGTACCATGTAATGGTGCGTGGATTAAATAAAATGCCGGTTTTTAAAGAAAAAGGGGAAAAAACCCGTATCATCAATTTGATTCGAGAGAATCTTTCTGAGTATGAGGTGGCTATTTTAGCATATTGCATAATGCCAAATCATTTTCATATGTTAATCAAAGCTGATTTGAAAGAATTAGCGTCATTTATGGCTAAAGTCTTAGCCGCATTTGCACATTATTATAATTATAAACATCATAGAATTGGATATGTTTTTCAGGACAGATTTAAGAGCCAATGCGTAGAAAAGGAAAGTTATTTTTGGAACTGCCTTCGATATATCCACAGAAATCCGGCGAAAAATGGAAGCGTGAAAGAAATGTTGGATTATAAATACAGTAGTATGTCAGAATTTTACAGAGGAGTTCGAGACATTCTGGATGAGAAGGCTTTTTTGATGGTAAATCAAAAGTTTCACACAAATCAGGATTTCCTTGAATTCCACAGATTTGAGAGTTGGGATATATTTGACGATGTGGATGAGGATATGGAAAAAAACAACATGAGAATTGCAAAGGAAATTCTTGCAGAATACAAGTGGAAATATAATTTGCGGGAGGAAGAATTGTTTAATTATGTGGAGATAAGAAAAGAATATAAAAAAGAACTAATGAAAGTTTTGCAAATATCACAGAAAAAAGTAATGATTATTATGCAAAATATTAGAGGAGGATTAATAGGGACAGGGTAAAATGAAAAAGGGACACGGTTATTTTAATTTGGGACGGAGGAATTTGAAAAAACCCCCGTCCCCATGTTATGATGGTGTATAGATGAATGTGAGGGAGGATGAGATTGTGGGAAACCTGAATATACAATTGCCGACGAATGTAAGGATGATTATTGAGACGTTGCAGGGACATGGATATGAGGCCTATGCTGTTGGTGGATGTGTCAGGGATTCGATTCTCGGCAGAGAACCGGAAGATTGGGACATTACAACGTCTGCTATGCCGCAGGAAACGAAATCTTTGTTTCATAAGACATTTGACACTGGAATCGAACATGGGACGGTCACGGTGCTCCTTGACAAAGAAGGATATGAAGTGACAACGTATAGAATTGATGGCAAATATGAAGATAGCCGTCATCCGAAGGAAGTAACGTTTACGCGAAGTCTGAAAGAAGATTTGCTGCGGAGAGATTTTACGATTAATGCGATGGCTTACAATGACAAAGATGGGCTCGTGGATATCTTTGGCGGTGTGGAGGATTTAAATAAAAAAATAATACGATGTGTGGGAAATGCGAGGGAACGTTTTTCCGAAGATGCACTTAGAATTCTTCGGGGAATTCGATTTGCGGCTCAGCTTGGCTTCTCGATAGAGGAGGAGACGCGGTGCGGGATGCAAGAACTGGCCCCTACGCTTTACAATATCAGCGCAGAGCGGATACAAGTGGAGTTGGTGAAAATGCTCACTTCGGCGCGGCCAGAGTTATTGCGGGACGCATATGATCTTGGCATTACGAAGATATTTTTGCCGGAATTTGACCGTTTAATGGTTACAGAACAAGAGACGCCGCATCATATGTACAATGTGGGAGAGCATACATTACATGCATTGCAGAATGTACGTGCCGATAAGGTGCTGCGATTAACGATGTTGCTGCATGATATGGGAAAGCCGGCGTTAAAAACCATGGATGAAGCAGGTGTGGCGCATTTTAAAAAGCACGCTTTAGAAAGTGAAATTATTGCAAAATCCATATTGAGAAGATTAAAATTTGACAATAATACGATTGGTAAAGTGACGAAATTGGTGCGTTACCATGATTATCGAATGCCTGCAACGGCTAAGAATGTCCGCCGTGCAATGAATATAATCGGAGAGGATCTGTTCCCATATTATATGGAGGTCCGCCGTGCAGATATACTCGCGCAGAGTATGTATCAGAGAGAAGAAAAAGTGAAAAATCTGAATGATATCGGAAAGTTGTATCAGGAAATAGTAGAGACTGGGCAGTGTGTATCATTAAAAAATCTGGCCGTTACAGGAAAGGATTTGATTGAAGCAGGGATGAAACCGGGAAAAGAAATCGGAGATAAATTGAACGAACTGTTGGAAATGGTAATAGAGAATCCTGAATTAAATGGAAAAAACGAACTTTTAAAAAAACTTAAATAAGCTCCTAATCATATTTTATCTTTTTGCATCATACGCTAGAGAGAATATGTAATGTAGAGTGCAGGGGATGGATATGCAGGAGTATGAACAAAGTATATTAGAACAATATGATATTGAAGTCAGCGGCACCCGCAAGACCAGGGGTGCTATTTTATGCGACACAGTTGAAGGAATTCTGTTGCTTAAGGAAGTAAAAGTGTCCAAAAAACGTATTCCTGCGTTATATGAGTTACATGAATATCTTCAGAATCAGGGGTATACACGAACGGATCGGATTGTGCTGACGAAGACGGGGGAATTTCTCTCAGTCTTGGAAGATGGAAGCAGATATGTGTTGAAGCTATGGTTTCGGGGACAGGAATGTGATATTAAGAAACCGTCAGAGCTTTTGGCAGCTTCGGGGAATCTGGCGAAACTGCATACCCTGATGTGTCATAAGATGGAGCATAGTGTGATGCCGGGTGCACATCTTGAAGAGGAGTACCTGAGGCATAATCGAGAATTAAAAAAAGTAAGAAGATTTGTGCGTGGCATCTCTCCCAAGGGGGCGTTTGAATCCTCCTTTTTAAAATATTTTGACCAGATGTATCAATGGGCGGCGATAGCATTAGAGGAATTGGAGAACTCAGATTACGAGAAGCTTTATCAGGAGAGTGTGGAAAATTGCTGTATGACCCATGGGGAATACAATTATCATAATGTCCTGATGCTCTCAGGAAATAATTTTTTGGCAAATGGGAGTTCGGGGAGCGGCAATTATAGAAAAGAGCCCTATGGTATTGCTACAACGAACTTTGAAAAATTTAAACGAGATGTCCAAGTTGAAGATTTGTATTATTTTTTGCGTAAAGTTATGGAAAAGCATGGGTGGAGAGAGAGACTGGGTGATAATATGTTGAATGCATATTCAGCAATCCGCCCACTTACAGATTCAGAGATGGAGTATCTGAAGATTCGGTTGATTTATCCGGAAAAATTCTGGAAAATCGCAAATTCATACTACCATTCAAATAAAGCATGGATATCCACGAAGAGTATTGAAAAACTGGAGCTGGCAATTAGGCAGACAGAAGAAAAGAAGCGATTTTTAGAGGATATATTTTCTTTTCATTTGTAGATTCCTGTTGTATAATAGAATCATTAAGGACAGGAGGTACGACAATGGAATATCGTGAAAATTATGAAGCGTGGTTGAGCAATCCATATTTCGATGAAACTACAAAAGCGGAACTAAAGAGTATTGCAGAGGATGATAAAGAGATCAAAGAGCGTTTTTACAAAGATCTTGAGTTTGGAACTGCCGGACTTCGGGGAATTATCGGTGCAGGAACGAACCGCATGAATATCTATACTGTAAGAAAAGCAACCCAGGGACTTGCCAATTATATTATTAAGAAGGGCGAGCAGGGCAAAGGGGTAGCAATCGCTTATGATTCTCGTCGTATGTCTCCAGAGTTCGCGAACGAGGCAGCTTTGTGCCTGGCGGCAAATGGAATTAAGGCATATGTGTTTGAATCCTTGCGTCCAACACCGGAATTGTCTTACGCAGTGCGTTCTCTGGGCTGTATCGCCGGAATCAATATTACAGCCAGCCACAATCCACCGGAATACAATGGATACAAAGTATACTGGGAAGATGGCGCACAGATTACACCACCTCACGATAAAGGAATTATGGATGAGGTAAAGGCTGTTGTAGATTACAATACTGTTAAGACAATGGATCAGGAAGAAGCAAAGAAGGCTGGCCTGTATCAGGTTATTGGCGCAGATGTAGATGATGGATACATAGCAGAACTGAAGAAACAGGTAATTCATCAGGATTCTATTGATGCGGTCGGAAAGGATCTGAAGATTGTATACAGCCCGCTTCACGGAACTGGCAATATCCCTGCAAGACGTATATTGAAGGAACTGGGATTTGAGAATGTATATGTAGTAAAAGAACAGGAGCTTCCAGACGGTGAATTCCCAACAGTTTCTTATCCGAATCCAGAAGCAGAGGAAGCATTTGAACTGGGATTGAAACTTGCCAGGGAAGTAGATGCAGATCTGGTACTTGCTACAGACCCGGATGCTGACCGTCTTGGCGTGCGTGTAAAGGACAAAGATGGCGTTTATCATACATTGACTGGAAATATGTCCGGCTGCCTGTTGGCAGATTATGAGATTGGACAGCGCAAAGCTCTCCAGGGACTTCCGGATGATGGTTATCTGATCAAGACAATCGTTACCTCCAATCTGGCAGATGCAATCGCGAAGGGATATGATATCGGTCTGATTGAAGTACTGACAGGATTTAAATTCATCGGACAGCAGATCTTAAAATTCGAGACCACAGGTAAGGGAAGCTATCTTTTTGGATTTGAAGAAAGTTACGGATGCCTGATCGGAACTCATGCAAGAGATAAAGACGCAATTGTTGCCACAATGGCATTGTGTGAGGCTGCTGCATATTACAAGACGCAGGGAAAGACTCTGTGGGATGCAATGGTGGACATGTATGATAAATATGGCTACTATAAAGACGACATTCAGTCTATTACGTTAAAAGGAATCGAAGGACTTCAGAAGATTCAGGAGATCCTGGAGACGCTTCGCAAGAACCCACCGACAGAGGTTGGCGGATATAAGGTGCTGAAGGCAAGAGATTATCAGGCTGATACCATCAAAGATATTGCGACTGGCGAAGTAACTACTACTGGCCTTCCAAAGTCTAATGTATTATATTATGATCTGACAGATGATGCATGGCTGTGTGTAAGACCTTCCGGAACAGAGCCAAAAGTAAAATTCTACTATGGAATAAAGGGCACATCTCTGGCAGATGCAGATGAAAAATCAAGCAAACTGGGAGAAGAAGTTTTGTCCATGATTAACACAATGCTTTAAGTTATTAAAAAAGTGTGAAAAACCCTGAAAATACGGGGCAAAACTGAGAAATCACCTTGACATTTACATGGAAAACAGGTATAACTGTAACTAAAGGCGTTTCATTTAAATTGTTATGAAAGTCGCGTTAAATTAGTAGAATTAAATAAATAAGGGATTCTATATGTAAACAAGAGGAGGAAATCATCCATGAACAAAACAGAATTAGTAGCAGCAATCGCTGACCAGGCAGAATTATCAAAGAAGGATTCTGAGAAAGCATTAAAAGCATTTATCGATGTTGTAACAGAAGAATTAAAGAAAGAGCATAAAGTTCAGTTGGTAGGATTCGGAACTTTCGAAGTTAGCAAGAGAGCAGCAAGAGAAGGAAGAAATCCACAGACTGGTAAGACAATGAAGATTGATGCTTGCAAAGCACCAAAATTCAAAGCTGGTAAAGCATTAAAGGACGCTGTTAACGAATAATTCGGTGAGCTGATATGGAATAAGATTAAGGGTATCTCAAAAGCCGTAAAAGGCTTGAGAGATACCCTTTATTACTCTATAAGAAAATCTGTTCTTATCAGGTTTTTGAGCTGATACGAAAAGTGAAGGAATACGGAGAAGGAGAGAATATGAGATTAGACAAATTTTTAAAAGTATCCCGTTTGATTAAGAGAAGAACGGTGGCTAATGAGGCGTGTGATGCGGGTCGTGTGCTGGTCAATGGCAATGTGGCAAAAGCTTCGGTGAAAGTAAAACCAGGAGACATCATTGAGATTCAGTTTGGAATGAAAACGGTCAAAGTGGAAGTTCTGGATATCCAGGAGACTACGAAGAAAGAAGAAGCGAAAGACTTGTTCCGGTATTTGTAATAAATAGAAACAACCTTTCATAAGATAATTAAGAAAGGTTGTGAGGCACATGGAAGAAAGAACGGTACAAAAAAATCACAAACTGGTGATCAATAATCGAAAAACCAGTCTGGTGACAGGAGTTATTGATGTACTATCCTTTGATTTAAATGAAATATTATTGGAGACGGAACAAGGGATGTTGATGGTAAAAGGCAGTGATCTGCATGTGAATCGCTTAAGCCTTGAGAAGGGAGAAGTGGATCTGTCGGGGAATATCGACAGTGTCGCTTATTCTGAAGTGCAAGGCTACGGAAAACATCAGGAAAATCTATTCTCAAAACTATTCCGGTGATGCCATGCCGGGAATTGAAGAAGAGATGATGATATTTCTGGCAGCAGTTTTTTCTGGTGCCATTGTGCGTCTTACCTATCGGTGTATCAGCTGCTTTCGTCAGATTGTAAAGCATAGACGATATGCAGTAGAAGCTGAAGATCTAGTCTTTTGGACAGGAGCAGCTATATATTTGTTTGTGCAGATTTACCACACAAGTGATGGTAGCATACGATGGTATTTTGTACTAGGTGTTGTGGTTGGGGCGGTTTTTATGACGTTTTTTTTGAATTGTTTGGAAAAGATGCACAAAAAAATCTACGTTTATAAGAAAAAAGAATTTCAGTCAAAAGCTTGATAAAAAAAACAAAAAAAGTTAATATATTATTATTAATCGGGCGAGTATTGCTGGCAGGGGTGCCGGCGTAAGGGTGAGTAATAATTATGAGTGGTATGAAGCAAAGACGTCGCAGAAGACGGACTAAGAAAAGTATGCAGCGCCATAAAAGGAGCGTTTTTGCAGTATGTGCCGTTGTTTTTCTATTGTTTGCGGTGATATCCGTCAATAGCATGACATTAAGGGCTAAGGATCAGTCTTATCAGGCACAGGAGCAGGAACTGGAAGAACAGATTAAGGAAGAGAAGGCGCGTTCGAAAGAAATCGAAGATCTTGAAGAGTACGTGGGTACGGATGAATATGTAGAAGATGTGGCAAAAGAGAAGCTGGGTCTTGTACATGAAAATGAGATCATTTTCAAAGCAAAATAATGAACAGAAGATAAGCTTTAGGAGACAAAATTCCTAGAGCTTTTTTATTTTTTACCGTTGAAAGGGGAGCAAAGAATGACGGAAATAAAAGAAAAAGAACCTTTTTTGAATCCATATGTGATCCAGATGGACAAGTTTGCGGATTCATTGATGCATTTGTCGAAGACATTTCTTACTTTAGAAGATTATAAGGGGACATTTTCGAAAGAAGAGATTGAAGAAATGTTTCAAAAGGTTACGGATAAAGTATGCGAGAACTGTGAGAGGAAGGAGTGGTGTCTGGGAGAAAACCGAGTGCATACCTATCAGATGGTATATGAGATATTGTGTGCGGTTGAGGAATATGGAGCAGAGCTGAATATTGAATTGAAAAGAAGTCTGCAGAAGCGATGCATTATGGCACCGCGGTTTTTGCGGGAGACTCTGGAAGTATTTGAGAATGCAAAAAAAATTCTGCTGTGGAACCATAAGATCGTACAGAATCGGGAAGGATTCGCCAGGCAGCTGAAGTATTTTGCCAAGATGATCCAATATACTACCCGAGAACTTGATGCAGGAATATTTGAAGATGAACATCTGGAAAAGCGATTGAAAACCCATTTGAAGAAAGCTGGTGCAAAGATGTTGTCTTCGGTGTTCTATATCACGCCGCAAGGAAAGTATGAGATTCATCTTACAGTAAAAGCGGCAAAAGGGCACATCATTGCCACAAAAGAATTGGCGGCTCTGGTTGGAGATCTGATGGGGAGGGTAATGATGCCCAGACAGGGAGAACGTCCGGTGGTGGGAGAGGAATATTCTACCATTGCCTGCGTTGAAAGCGCCAGATATCACACGCTTCAGGGTGTGGCAAAGATTGGCAAAGGATGTGAGAAGATCTCTGGTGACACCTTTTTGATGAAAGATCTTCCGGGCGGAAAAAAGGGAATTGTATTGTCAGACGGTATGGGCTCAGGAGAAGAAGCGTTTCGTGAGAGTGCGATGGTTGTTGAGATGCTGGAGGAACTCTTAGAAGCAGGGTTCCCGGTCAGAACGGCAATTCAGCTGATGAATACAGCATTGGTCATTGGAAGGGAAGAAGTGAGGTTTTCAACTGTGGATGCATGCCTGTTCGATCTCTATAGCGGCACCTGTGAATTTGTAAAAGCAGGGGCTTCTACAACATTTATCAAGCGGAAAGATTCTGTTGAGAAGATTAGTTCCACAACACTTCCAGTCGGTGTCTTACAGGAGTTGGAGATTGATGTGGAGACAAAAGAGTTGACGTCGGGAGATTATGTGATTATGGTAACAGATGGAGTAATCGATGCTCTGCCGGTGGGAGAGCAGGAAGCGTTGATGTGTACCTTTATACAGGATTCCGATATTGTGAATCCGAAAGAACTGGCTCACCATATTCTGGGGCAGGTACTGGAATGGACGGGAGAGGTGCCGATGGACGATATGACGGTGCTCGCAGTGGGGATGTGGAAATTATAAGGAAAACTTGCTTTTTATAGTAAAATTCTATATATTAAAGATATTCATTAGCAGACTAAAGAAGGATAGACAGATGTATCAGCGGGTCAAAGAGTATATTCAGAGATATCACATGCTGGAAAAAGAGGATAAAGTGGTGACAGGCGTATCGGGAGGAGCAGATTCCATATGCCTTCTTTTCATGCTTATAGAATTACAGAAGGAATTGGGATTTTCTATTGTGGCTGTGCATGTTCATCATGGCCTTCGGGAAGGGACCGCGGATGCGGATGCGGATTATGTTCAGAAAGTCTGCCGGGAACAGGGGGTAGACCTTCGGATTTTCCGGGAAGATGTGAAGAAGTATGCTAAGGGGAATAAGCTGACATTGGAAGAGGCCGGGAGAAATATCCGCCGAATGCGGTTTGGACAGGTATTAGAAGAGAGTGGCGGAACGAAGATTGCACTTGCCCATCATCAGAATGATAATGCAGAGACACTGATCTGGAATCTGTGTCGTGGATGTGGACTGAAAGGAATGGGAGGAATTGCGCCGGTAGATGGAGTATATGTGCGGCCACTTTTATGTCTGAAGAGAAAAGAAATTGAATCATATCTTGCAGAACGGGGAATATCTTATTGTACGGATGAGACGAATCTGGAAGACGATTATACGCGCAATCGTATTCGAAGTCATGTGATCCCATATCTGGAAGAGCAGATTAATCAGCAGACGGTAGAACATATGGCAGATACGATGGAACAGATGCGTAAGCTGGGTGAATTCGTAGAGCAGGAGACCAGGCGGCACGCACGGCAATGTATCCGATATGTGCACGGCAATCAGGCAATATTGAATGCAGAAGCTTACGGGAAAGCTCCCGAGGCGTTGCAAGCGTATATGATTCATGAGATGCTGTGTCAGATTGCAGGAAGACGAAAGGATATAGAATCTGCGCATGTCCGGGCGGTGATGG
Organism: Bariatricus sp. SGI.019; assembly: GCF_050315235.1. Lineage (NCBI taxonomy): Bacteria > Bacillati > Bacillota > Clostridia > Lachnospirales > Lachnospiraceae > Bariatricus > Bariatricus sp. SGI.019. The sequence continues at coordinate 137,252 of NZ_JBNPOQ010000005.1, forward strand.
AGCTTATCGAAAAGCAGGTGGGACGAAGAGTAGATCTTCCCTACCACATGCAGGCCAGACGATGCTATGAAGGGATCGTTCTGTCAAAGACTACAGATGTGGATACGATAGAGGATATATCGGCGGAAGAACCGGCAACGTTTCGGATCTTTGAACGACAGTCGGATATAGTAATATTTCCGAAAAAAACCTACACGAAATGGTTTGACTATGATATAATAAAAAATACTGTAAAAATAAGGCATAGAGCGCCCGGAGATTATCTCACGATTGATAAAAACGGAGGCACTCAGAAGTTAAAGCAGTATTTTGTGAATGAAAAGATACCCCGGGAAGAAAGAGATCAAGTGTGGCTTGTAGCTGACGGATCGGAGATTATGTGGATCGTCGGGTATCGACAGAATCAGAAATATCAGGTAACTGAACATACCAGAAGAATTATGGAAATTCATTTTCATGGAGGAAAAAAAGATGGCAGAGAGCATTAAAGTGTTGGTCCCAGAAGCGGAAGTAGCAAAACGAATCGAAGAATTAGGTAAAAAAATCAGTGAAGATTACGCAGGTAAGCAGGTGCATTTAATCTGCGTGCTCAAAGGCGGAGTATTCTTCATGTGTGAACTGGCAAAACGAATCAGTGTGCCAGTATCCATGGATTTTATGAGTGTCAGTAGTTATGGCGATGGCACTTCATCCAGCGGTGTGGTAAAGATCGCGAAAGACCTGGATGAATCATTGGAAGGTAAAGATGTGCTTGTAGTAGAGGATATCATTGATTCAGGAAGAACGCTGTATTATCTTCTGGACATTCTGAAAAAGAGAAATCCAAAAAGTATGAGATTGTGTACACTTCTTGATAAACCTGACCGCAGAGTCAGAGATGTAAAGGTAAATTATGTGGGATTTGAGATCCCGGATGAATTTGTCGTAGGATATGGTCTGGATTATGCACAGAAATATAGAAACCTGCCTTACATCGGAGTTGTAGAAGGAGTGGAGTAGAAAGGGGCTTTAAACATTGAACGATAAAAGGACGAGAGGACTGAGCGGTGCGACTGTTCTGATGTTTGTCGTATTTTTATTTGCGGCATTCTGGTTCACCAATCAAGTTGATCAGAAAGAAAAAGAGATATCCTGGAAACAGTTTGAACGCCTGGTTGTAAGTGAGGATGTAGAATCTGTTACGATTACACAGAATAAGAATGTTCCGACTGGAAGAGTAGAGATACAGATGAAGAGCCACGGAGACGAAGAAGGCGAAGTGAAGTGGCTGTATGTGTCAGATGTGAATGATATTCAGGATTATCTGAAAGAGAAGCAGATTGATTATGCCATGCCGGATGTACCGCAGGACAGTTGGATAGGTACGACTTTAGTGCCGCTTTTGGTAACACTTTTAGGTATTGTGCTGATCTTTTCGCTTATGAATCGCCAGGGCGGTGGGGCTAATGCCAAAGCGATGAATTTTGGAAAGAGCCGTGCGAAGCTTAGCACAGGCAACGACAAAAAGATTACATTTGCGCAGGTGGCAGGTCTGAAAGAAGAGAAAGAAGAACTGGAGGAGATTGTAGATTTCCTGAAGGCTCCGAAAAAGTATATTCAAGTAGGAGCAAGAATTCCAAAAGGAGTACTGCTTGTCGGCCCTCCGGGAACGGGAAAAACATTGCTTGCCAAAGCGGTTGCCGGGGAGGCAGGAGTACCGTTCTTTACAATATCTGGTTCGGATTTTGTGGAAATGTTTGTCGGAGTAGGTGCTTCCCGAGTGAGGGATCTGTTTGAAGAGGCAAAGAAAAACGCGCCATGTATCATATTTATTGATGAGATCGATGCTGTGGCAAGACGCCGTGGAACTGGTATGGGCGGAGGCCATGATGAGAGGGAACAGACATTAAATCAGCTACTGGTAGAGATGGATGGCTTCGGTGTGAATGAAGGCATCATTGTAATGGCTGCGACCAACCGTGTTGATATTCTTGACCCGGCAATTCTTCGTCCGGGACGTTTTGACCGTAAGGTTATGGTAGGAAGACCGGATATCAAAGGACGAGAAGAGATCCTGAAGGTTCATGCCAAGGGCAAGCCATTGAGTGAAGAGATTGATCTGAAGCAGATTGCACAGACGACGGCAGGTTTCACGGGGGCAGATCTTGAGAACCTTCTGAATGAAGCTGCAATCCTGGCGGCTAAGAGTGATCGGATATATCTGAAGCAGGAAGATATTCAGAAAGCATTTGTCAAAGTTGGAATCGGTGCGGAGAAGAAAAGCCGTGTCATCTCTGATAAAGAGAAGAGAATTACTGCGTTCCATGAAGCAGGTCATGCAATTTTGTTCCATGTGCTTCCGGATGTTGGACCGGTCTATAGTGTATCGATCATTCCGACAGGAAGCGCAGGTGGCTATACAATGCCGTTGCCGGAAAATGATGAGATGTTTAACACCAAAGGAAAGATGCTTCAGGATATCACGGTAGCATTGGGTGGTCGAGTAGCAGAAGAAGAAGTGTTTGATGATATCACGACAGGAGCTTCTCAGGATATCAAACAGGCGACTGGACTTGCAAAGTCTATGGTTACCAAGTTCGGTATGTCTGAGGCTGTTGGATTGATTAATTATGATGATGACAGTGATGAAGTGTTTATAGGAAGAGATCTTGCCCATACATCCCGTGGATATGGAGAAGGTGTGGCAACAGTGATCGATCAGGAAGTAAAACGTATTATTGATGAATGTTATGCAAGAGCCAGACATATCATCCACAAATACGATGATGTTCTCCACGCATGTGCAAACTTGTTGTTAGAAAAAGAAAAAATCTCAAGAGAAGAATTTGAATCATTATTTACTGGAGAAGTATCAGAAGCATAATACAAAAATGATGAATGAGAGAGGAAATGGATTGCATGAAAAAACAAGCGTTGTTTTGCGATGGGACTGCAAGCTATGTGATTCCACAGGAACCACAGGAAAATGAGACCGTAATTTTACGTTTTCGTACGGCGAAGGATGATAAGGTGCGGGTGCGTCTGATGACGGCGGTCGGTGGATATGATATGGAAAAAGAGAGTACCAGTGGCGAGTTTGATTATTATATGATCAAATGGCGCCTGAATGAAGAACCTTTCCGTTATTGCTTTGAAATCAGGGATGATGATACGACCTGTTATTATAATAGATGTGGAGTTGCAAAAGAGATTGTAGAATTTTATGATTTTGTCATTGTGCCGGGATTTTCAACACCGGACTGGGCAAAAGGTGCAGTGATGTACCAGATTTTTACGGATCGTTTTTATAATGGCGATAAGACCAATGATGTAGAGACGAACGAATATTATTATATAGGCGGATACAGCCAGAAGGTAACTGACTGGGATAAGTATCCGGCCAATATGGGGGTACGGGAATTCTATGGGGGAGACCTGCAGGGAGTGATCAATAAGTTGGATTATCTGCAGGAACTCGGAGTAGAAGTACTATATTTTAATCCGTTATTTGTATCACCGTCGAATCATAAATATGATATTCAGGATTATGACTATATTGATCCACATTATGGTGTGATCGTGGAAGATGGTGGAGAAGTCCTGACGGATGGTGTGACAGAGAATAAAAAGGCGACAAAATATCAGAAAAGAGTAACGGATATTAAGAATCTGGAAGCCAGTAATCAACTATTCATCAAATTAGTGGAAGAACTTCACCGGAGGGGAATGAAGATTATTCTTGACGGCGTTTTTAATCATTGTGGCTCTTTTAATAAGTGGATGGATCGAGAGAGAATCTATGAAGGACAGGAAGATTATGAACCTGGTGCATATACTTCGTCGGATAGTCCATACCGGAGCTATTTCCGATTCTTCAAAGAGGAACCGGAGAATTGGCCGTATAATTATAATTATGATGGCTGGTGGGGCCATGATACCCTTCCTAAGTTAAATTACGAAGATTCTGTTAAATTAGAAAACTATATTCTGTATATTGGAAGAAAATGGGTATCCCCACCGTATAATGTAGACGGATGGCGTCTGGATGTGGCGGCGGATCTTGGAAGAAGCAATGATTATAATCATCGTTTCTGGAAAAAATTCCGCAGAGCCGTCAAAAATGCCAATCCAAATGCGTTGATTCTTGCGGAGCATTATGGCGACCCAAGTGAATGGCTCCGGGGAGATGAGTGGGATACGGTCATGAACTATGATGCGTTTATGGAGCCGGTGACCTGGTTTTTGACGGGTATGGAGAAGCACAGCGATGAATCGCGGGAAGAACTGTTGGGCAATGCAGATAACTTTGTGGCATCCATTTCCCATCATATGTCCAATATGTTGACGCCTTCTCTCCAGGTTGCGATGAATGAATTGTCGAATCACGACCATTCCAGATTTCTGACCCGTACGAATCACATGGTTGGGAGAGTTGAACATCTTGGGCCGAAGGCTGCCAATAATTATGTAAATCTTGGAGTGATGCGCGAAGCTGTTGTGATGCAGATGACCTGGGTCGGAGCGCCAACTGTTTATTATGGAGACGAAGCTGGCGTATGTGGATTTACAGATCCTGATAATCGGCGCACTTACCCATGGGGTCATGAAGATAAGGAGCTGATTGCATTTCATCGAGAGATGATTCGGATTCACAAAGAACATCCGGCTCTTAGGACTGGTTCCCTGAATATGCTGTATTGGGCTGAAAATATTCTGGCATATGGCCGTTTTCTGGAAGAAGACAAGGTCATCGTTATTATCAATAACCGCAGTGAGCTTGCGCAGGTAACTGTGCCGGTATGGCAGGCAGAGATTCCGATGAAGTGCAGAATGAAGAAGTTGATGTATTCTTATCTGGACGGATATTCGACGAATTATGATGAATTCCTCGTAGAAGATGGCGAAGTGGTGGCCAATATGGGTGCACATTCAGCGCTTGTACTTAGTATGAGGGACATGGATAAGCAGACTTGCCCAAATCAGAATGAAAGTAATGAAAAGAGTTTATAGAAGAAAAGAAAGGGAAGAAGGTCTTAAGATGCGAGGTGTCAATGCCGGATATTCACGCAAACCTGTATTGTCAGATCTTCCAGAAGAGACTGTTGTACGTTTGAAAGATACATTAAAACAATACGGATACCTGAATTAATTCCTTAACATAAGAAGAAAAAGGAAAACGTCCTCTGGTAATTTGCAGACGTTTTCCTTTTCCTTTTTTTTCTGTGGCAGACACTAGAAAGCAATTATTATTTCGATAGTACTTCTACACCATCTTCTGTAATCAGTACCATGTATTCAATCTGGGCAGATAGGCTATCATCCATAGTATAGACGGTCCAGCCATTCTCTTCGTCGATGAAGAAATCAGGGCTGCCTTCGTTGATCATTGGTTCGATGGTGAACATCATGCCTGGAACCAAAACCATTTCACTTCCCTTAGGAGTTACATAGCTGACAAAAGGGTCTTCGTGGAAAGCAAGGCCAATGCCGTGGCCTCCAATTTCTTCGACAACAGAGTAGCCATTCTTTTGTGCGTGAGAGTTAATTGCGTAAGCAATATCCCCCAGGTGTCCCCAAGGTTTCGCCTCTTTGAGACCGAGTTCCACGCATTCCTTCGTTACCTGTACCAGCTTCGCTGCCTCAGGAGATACATCTCCGATAGTAAACATGCGGGAAGCATCTGAAAAATAACCATTCAGAATAGTAGATACATCCACATTGATGATATCCCCGTTTCTCAAAATCTCATCTTCGGATGGAATCCCATGGCAGATGACGTTGTTAATAGAGGTACATACGCTCTTTGGGAAACCTTCATAATTAAGCGGTGCTGGGATTCCGCCATGCTCCGTTGTGAAATCATAAACCAGTCTGTCAATTTCTGCTGTACTCATGCCCTCGTGAATATGGGCAGCCACATGATCCAGGACCGCTGTGTTCAAATCGGCGCTCTTTCTGATTGCTTCGATCTGCGCCGGAGTCTTTAAAAGAGAACGGTCAGGAACAATCTGTCCCTTGGCGGCCAGAGACCATAATTTTATATCCAGTTTATCCACAATATTACCTACTTTCTTTGCAAAATACTTTACTTATAATTATAGCATCCTTTGTCAAGAGGGGATGGGGTTTTTTCAAAAACCCCCGTCCTCTCCTTGTAATTGCATCATACTCTGTGATAAACTAAAGTGTAATAAGTTTGAGTGTGAAAGGAGCAGGCGTATGTTAAGAATAGGAATGCTTACAAGTGGAGGAGACTGCCAGGCTTTAAATGCAGCTATGCGTGGCGTTGTAAAAGGAATCTGTTCAAAGAGAGACGATGTTGAGATCTATGGATTTCAAGAAGGCTATAAGGGATTGATTTATTCTAATTTTAAGATGCTGACTTCCAGGGATTTCTCAGGAATTCTGACGGTTGGAGGAACAATTCTTGGGACTTCCAGACAGCCGTTTAAATTGATGAGAGTACCAGACGAGAACGGTTTGGACAAGGTTGAAGCAATGAAACATACTTATCACAAATTGAATCTGGATTGTCTCGTGGTACTTGGCGGTAATGGAACACATAAGACAGCGAATATGCTTCGCGAAGAAGGATTGAATGTCATTACACTTCCAAAGACGATTGACAACGATCTGTGGGGAACGGATATGACGTTTGGTTTCCAGAGTGCGGTAGATATTGCTACGGATACGATTGATAAGATTCACACGACTGCGACATCACACAGCCGCGTATTTATTGTTGAGATCATGGGACATAAAGTCGGATGGGTAACACTCCATGCAGGAATTGCAGGTGGTGCAGATATTATTCTGCTTCCTGAGATTCCATATGATATTGATGTGGTGGTGGATGCTATTAATAAGAGAAAAGCAGCAGGAAAGAGATTTACGATTATCGCTGTTGCTGAAGGTGCAATTTCAAAAGAAGATGCCAAGCTATCCAAAAAAGAGATGAAGGAGAAGGTAGCAAAGAAGAAATATCCTTCTGTTGCATATGAAGTGGCTGAGAGAATTCAGAAGAAGACAGATCAGGAAGTTCGTATTACTGTTCCGGGCCATACACAGCGTGGTGGTTCTCCGTGCCCGTATGACCGTGTGCTTGCAACGAGACTTGGTGCAGCAGCGGCAGAGGCAATTCTGGAAGGAAATTATGGCTGTATGATGGGCGTGAAGAAAAATGAAATTGTACGTGTTCCATTAGCAGAAGTTGCCGGTAAGCTGAAATATGTTGATCCGAATTCCAGCATTATCAAGGAAGCAGAGATGACGGGCATCAGTTTCGGTACAAAATAAAGACGTAAGAAGCGGGGAGTGTAGAGAATGTCATATACGGCATTATATCGAAAATTTCGTCCGGATGAGTTTGAGGATGTAAAGGGGCAGGATGCAATTGTAAAGACATTAAAAAATCAGATCATGGCAGACCGTATAGGACATGCATATCTGTTCTGTGGAACGCGGGGAACCGGGAAAACAACGGTGGCAAAGATATTTGCCAAAGCAGTTAATTGTGAACATCCAATTGACGGAAGTCCTTGCGGTGAGTGTGCCATGTGTAAAGCGATTGCGTCTGGAGCTTCTATGAATGTCATCGAGATTGATGCGGCATCTAACAACGGTGTGGATAATATCCGTGAAATCCGGGAGGAAGTGTCATATCGTCCGACGGAAGGACGCTACAAAGTATATATTATAGATGAGGTTCATATGCTCTCTATTGGAGCGTTCAATGCGTTGCTGAAAACTTTGGAGGAACCGCCGGAGTATGTTATCTTTATCCTGGCGACTACAGAAGCGCATAAAATTCCGATCACGATTTTGAGCCGATGCCAACGGTATGATTTTAAAAGAATTTCTATCGAAACTATTTCCGCAAGGCTTCGGGAATTAATTGATAAAGAACAGTGGGATGTAGAAGAAAAGGCGGTTCGCTATATTGCTAAGATGGCAGATGGCTCCATGCGAGATTCGCTTAGTCTTCTGGATCAATGTGTTGCTTTTTATATTGGAGAAAAACTGACCTATGACCATGTGCTGGAAGTCCTGGGGGCTGTAGATACAGAAGTGTTTAGCCGGCTTCTTCGGGAACTTCTGGTCATGGATGTGCATAAAGTGATTGAAACGGTAGATGAATTGGTCATGCAAGGCCGTGAACTGTCTCAGCTTGCAGCAGATTTTACCTGGTATCTCAGAAACTTGCTGCTGGTAAAAAGTTCTGATAATATGGAGGACGTACTGGATGTGTCCACAGAGAATCTGGTTCAGCTAAAAGAAGAGGCGCAGATGATTGACAATGAGACACTGATCCGTTATATTAGAATCTTCTCAGATCTTACCAATCAGTTGAAATACGCAAGCCAAAAAAGAGTTCTTTTGGAAGTGACATTGATTAAGTTGTGCAAACCAGAGATGGATCGGAATCCAGATGCTCTTCTGGATCGTATCCGGGCAATCGAAAAACAATTGGAAGAGGGTCTGCCGGAAGCCAAAGTAAAGGAAAGAGTTGTCTATGTAAATGGAGAGCAGGCGCAGCAGACATCGCAACAGTCAAAACCGGAGATTCCCAAGGCGCTGAATGAAGATGTGAAAGCAGTGGTGAAAGATTTTCGTGTGATTGCAAATGATGCCTCTCCGCTGCTTAGAACTTATCTTAAAAAGGCAAGACTTAGCGCAGGAGAAGGTAATCGTCTGCTTATTGTGCTCCCGGATGAAGTTAGTGCAAGCTTTGTCGCCGCAGCAGAACATAAGGCAGAGATTGAAGGGTTGATTGAAGAAAAGATTGGGAAGCGAATGGAAGTAGAAGTCCGACAATTAGAAGAAGGACGCAAGTTTGAGGATCATTTTGTTGATATTGAAAATCTGATCCACATGGATATAACAATAGAAGATGAGTAGGAGGATATGAATATGGCAAAAAGAGGTGGATTTCCAGGAGGCGGGATGCCGGGAAATATGGCGAATCTGATGAAACAGGCACAGAAGATGCAGCGCCAGATGGAAGAACAGGCAAAAGAGATGGAGACAAAAGAATTCAGTGCAACCGCGGGCGGCGGAGCTGTGGAAGTGACGGTCTCCGGCGCGAAGAAAGTATTGAAAGTAAAGTTAGCTGAAGAAGTGGTTGATCCGGATGATGTAGAGATGTTAGAAGATCTGATCGTTGCAGCGGTAAATGAAGCCATGGATAAAGTAGATGCTGAGTCGGCATCCGCAATGGCTAAGTTTACCGGCGGCATGGGCGGTCAGATGCCGGGATTATTCTAACGGGGAGTGCAAAATATGGATTACTACAGTAACCAGATGAGCAAATTAATTGAAGAATTGTCATGCCTTCCGGGCATAGGATCAAAGTCAGCGGCAAGGCTGGCTTTTCACTTGGTTCATATGCCTTTAGAAGATGTAAAAAGGCTGGCATCCACCATGGTCGAGGCAAGAGAGAACATCCGATATTGTTCAGAATGTTATACTCTGACGGATCAGGAAATGTGTCCGATCTGCAGTAATAGTAATCGAGATCACAAGACAATTATGGTCGTGGAAAATACCAGAGATCTGGCGGCATACGAAAAAACCGGCAAGTACGACGGCGTGTATCATGTACTTCACGGTGCAATCTCGCCCATGCTCGGGATCGGACCGGACGACATTAAGCTGAAAGAGCTTATGGAACGACTGCAGGGAGATGTAGAAGAAGTGATTATCGCCACTAATTCAAGTTTGGAAGGTGAGACCACTGCAATGTACCTTAGCAAGCTGATAAAGCCGACCGGAATTAAAGTCAGCCGGATTGCCAGCGGTGTCCCAGTGGGAGGAGATCTGGAATATATAGATGAAGTAACCCTGCTTCGGGCATTGGAAGGAAGAACACAATTGTAATTTGGGACGGGGGTTTTTTCGTTTTCCTCCGTCCCAAATTAAAATATCCCTGTCCCCAATTAGATTTACCCTGTCCCCAAATGAGGTGAGTGAGGATGAAAAAGAAGAAAATTACATCTATGGATATAGCTGAGGTAGCAGGGGTATCCCAGTCTACGGTTTCAATGGTCTTAAATAAAAAATACAATGTATCGTTTTCCAAGGAAACGGTGGAAAAAGTGGAACGTGCGGCCAGAGAACTGGGATATGTTCCGCCGAAGCGCAAGAAGAAAAAGGGCACAAAAAAGGAAAAATTATTGGTGGTATTCTGTTCGAATCTGACCAACCCGTATTATGTTATGTTGCTTCAGGGGATTGAATCCCGTGCTAAGGAGCAGGGATTTGGTCTGTTTGTATGCAATACGCAGCGTGATCTGAAGATGGAAGAACGATATCTGAAGATGATGTGGGAGCTGCGTCCCCTGGGAATTATCTATACTTGTAATCCGAGTCATTGTTTTATGGATCTGGTAAAGGAGTTGTCTCAGAAGATTCCGGTGGCGATTATTAATAATCAGAATGAAAAAATGAATGTAGATGCGGTGGAATTGGATAATTCTAAGCTTGGAAGAATTATGGCCCGTCACCTCCTGGAACTGGGGCATCGCAATGTGGCATATATTGCACCGCCTTTGACTGCGCGCCAAAAACAACGTTCCAAACGTGTAGAAGGATTTTTGAAAGAGTATGAAAAGGCTGGTTTGCGGGAAAATGTAATTATTAAGGCTGCGAAAGAAGAGATAGACCTTGATGTTGCTCTCATTGATTCGGAATATAAGATTGGCTATGATTTGACAAAAGAGCTTTTGCAGGAAAATCGGGAGATTACCGCGATTGTTGGACTGAACGATATGATTGCATTTGGAATTCTGGATGCGCTTCATGAAGCGAAGATAAAAGTTCCGTCAGAGATGTCCGTTATGGGTTGTGATAATACTTTGTTTGCCCGAATGCATAAAGTGGATCTTACGACGATTGAACATTTTGTTATTTTTAAGGGCAGAGATGCCTGCGATATTATTATGAAGAAAATCGCATCCCATGATACGAGATATTCAGAGATTGAGCCGATCAGCACATACCATGTAGAGTATGAACCACAGTTGATCATACGGGGAACAACATCTTATGCAAAAGAGAAAAGAAAAAAGAAAAATTAATTCATTTTGAAAAAATATTATTAATATTTTCCGGTAATGCATCTGGAAAAAATGCTGAAAGTGCGAGAATAAAAATCTGTTTATTAAGAAACGAAAGAAAAAAATAGAATAAAATAATTGATAAAATAAAATTATTAATAAACAAAATTATTAATAATAAATAAGCGCTATTGACCAATCTTCATGGTGTAAGTTATAATCCAATCATGAAGTAAATAGCGGATTTATAAGGAGGAAAAGCGAAATGAAATTTTTCATTGACACAGCGAAGGTAGAGGATATTAAGAAAGCAAATGACATGGGAGTAATTTGTGGTGTAACTACAAATCCATCTTTGATTGCAAAAGAAGGAAGAGTATTTGAGGAAGTTATCGCTGAGATCGCTTCTATTGTAGACGGTCCAATCAGTGGAGAAGTAAAAGCAACAACTGTTGATGCAGAGGGAATGATCGCAGAAGGAAGAGAAATCGCAAAGATTCACCCGAATATGGTTGTTAAGATTCCTATGACTGTAGAAGGACTGAAAGCTTGCAAACAGCTGACAGCTGAAGGAATCAAGACAAATGTGACATTGATCTTCACAGCAAATCAGGCACTTCTGGCAGCAAGAGCAGGCGCAACATATGTATCTCCTTTCTTAGGACGTCTGGATGATATCTCTGTAAGAGGTACAGACTTGATCGCAGAGATCGCAGAGATCTTCCGTGTTGCTGGAATAAAGACTGAAATCATCGCAGCAAGTGTACGTCATCCAATGCATGTAACAGACTGCGCATTGGCTGGTGCTGATATTGCAACAGTTCCGTATTCTGTAATTGAGCAGATGACAAAACATCCATTAACAGATGCAGGAATTGCAAAATTCCAGGCAGATTATAAAGCAGTATTTGGAGAGTAGGAGGCAGCTCATGAATAAGTTAGAGTTAATGAAGACAGCAAATGAGGTTCGCAAGGGTATTGTGACGGCTGTACACAGTGCAAAATCAGGACATCCAGGCGGCTCCTTATCTGCTGCAGATATCTATACCTATCTGTTTTTTGAAGAAATGAATATCGATCCGAAGGATCCGAAAAAAGCTGACCGCGACCGTTTTGTATTGTCAAAAGGTCACACTGCACCGGGATATTATTCTACCTTGGCACACAGAGGGTTCTTCCCGGTAGAAGATCTTACCACATTGCGTAAAGTAGGTTCTTACCTTCAGGGACATCCTGACATGAAGCACATTCCTGGTGTGGATATGTCAAGTGGTTCTCTGGGACAAGGAATCTCAGCGGCTGTAGGTATGGCAATTTCCGCAAAATTATCTGGAGATGCTTATCGTGTATACACGCTGCTTGGAGATGGAGAGATTCAGGAAGGTCAGGTGTGGGAAGCGTCTATGCTTGCGGGCTTCAGAAAGTTGGACAACCTGGTAGTGATCGTGGATAACAATAATCTGCAGATTGATGGCCCGATTGATGAGGTCAACTCTCCGTACCCAATCGACAAGAAATTTGAGGCATTTAATTTCCACGTAATTAATATTAATGGAAATGATTTTGATGAGATCGATGCTGCATTTAAAGAAGCAAGAGAAACTAAGGGGCAGCCGACAGCGATTATCGCAAAGACATTGAAAGGAAAAGGAGTTTCCTTTATGGAAAATCAGGTGTCCTGGCACGGAACCGCTCCAAACGATGAGCAGTACGCGGTTGCAATGGCAGACTTAGAGAAAGTAGGTGAAGCATTATGTCAGAAGTAAAGAAAATCGCAACAAGAGAAAGCTACGGTAATGCTTTAGTTGAGTTGGGAAAAGAACATGAAGATGTTGTTGTTCTGGATGCCGACCTGGCAGCAGCAACAAAGACAGGAACATTTAAAAAAGCTTTCCCAGAGCGTCATATCGACTGTGGTATTGCAGAATGCAATATGATCGGTGTCGCTGCAGGAATCGCAACAACCGGAAAAGTACCATTTGCAAGTTCCTTTGCAATGTTCGCAGCGGGACGCGCCTATGAGCAAGTACGTAACTCTGTTGGTTATCCGAAATTAAATGTGAAAATTGGTGCAACACATGCTGGAATCTCCGTAGGAGAAGATGGCGCAACACACCAGTGCAATGAAGATATTGCCCTGATGAGAACTATTCCGGGAATGGTTGTTATCAACCCTTCTGATGATGTAGAGGCAAAAGCGGCAGTAAAAGCAGCTTATGAACATGAGGGTCCAGTATATCTTCGATTTGGAAGACTTGCGGTCCCTGTAATCAACGATAACGAAGACTATAAATTTGAACTCGGAAAAGCAATTACCCTGCGTGAAGGTACCGATGTTACGATTATCGCATCTGGTCTTCCAGTGTCTGAGTCACTGGCAGCAGCAGAAAAACTGGCAGAGGATGGAATCAGCGCAGAAGTAATCAACATGCACACCATCAAACCATTGGATGAAGAAGCAGTTATCGCAGCAGCAGCTAAGACTGGAAAGATTGTAACAGTAGAAGAACATTCAATCATTGGCGGATTGGGAAGCGCAGTTTGCGACGTAGTTGCAGAAAAAGCTCCTGCAAAAGTTATGAAAATCGGTATTAATGATGTATATGGCGAATCAGGACCAGCAGTGGAACTGATTAAAAAATACGGACTAGATGCAAATAGCATTTACGAAAAAGTAAAAGCGTTTGTATAAAAAACATTTCCTGAAAGAAGAAGACACATCCTGTGGGTGTGTTTTCTTCTTTTTGTCAATTGGGGACGTAGTATTTTTACAAAATACTACGTCCCCAATTGACAAATGCCCTGTACCTTTTTGGCAAATACCCTGTACCCGGTCGTAATATGGCGGAAAGTTTTTGGGACAGGTCCCATCAATTGATAAAATATGCAGATTTCGTATGCTATCATTAGCAAAAATATTCAAGATGAGGTGAGAGTATATGGAAAGACAATTTCCCAAAAATGTAAGGCAGATAGGAAACGTAAGTGATGAGCCTAAAATATACGTAGAAGATTATGTGGATATCTATTTGACTCAGCTACAGCAACAGGCGTCTGAGGAACCGATAGGTGTCATGCTTATTGGTGAAATACTGAATCAAGAGGGGCAGGATGTGGTTTATATTTCTGGCGCTATGCAGATGAAAGAAATTGAAGTAACTAGTACGGAGATCGTTATTAAAGAAGAGACGCTTGAAGAGATGGAAGGAGAGCGGAAAAAGTTTTTTGCATTCAGTCAGATCGTTGGATGGGGACTTATTGAGAGTGGTCATCCTATGGGACAGATTCGGGAAATTTCAAAGATACACGCGAAAACATTTTCGGGAGAAAATACCATATTTATTTGGAAAGATGCCAGAGATAATGAGGAGTTATATTATGCTCATAAATATGGTGAACTGATGCAGATGGGAGGACATTATATATATTATGAAAAAAATCCTTCCATGCAAAATTATATGATTGCGACACGCAAAAAGAATGGCGTGACACCCAGTGAAATGGTTGAGGATCGAGCTGCAAAGGATTTTCGTAGTGCCGTAAGAACGAAAATGGAAGATAAAGAACAACGGCAAAATTCGAGATTGGTCTATGCAACCAGCGTGCTGTTGGTGGTAGTAGTGCTTGCGATTGGGGTATCGACGGTTAATAACTTTGACAAAATGGAGGCGGTTCAAAGTTCACTGGAATCTCTGTCGCAATCTGTTGATCAAGCAGGAAGTCAGAACAAAACCGTAAGTGAGGAAACGGTAGTTGAAACAGGCGGTAGTGCAGAGAGTGCAGATGAAGTAGCTGCTCAGGGTACTGTACCAGAGACTTCAACAATACAAGAGGAATTAAGTGAAGATGATTATTACGTTGTAAAAAAGGGTGACACCCTGGATAGCATCAGCGTAAAACTATACGGAGATTCCTCTCATGTAACAGCAATCTGCAAAATGAACGGGTTATCCGATGGCAATCTCATTTACATCGGACAAAAACTACTACTCCCCTAACCGGAAATGTGTTACAATGTTCACGAAAGCACAAAGTCGTGTGAAGTGAGCACGGCGTAAGAAGCGAAGAAGTTCGATAGGGTAAGAACCACCGCTCTGCGGAAGAACGAATGAAGGGGAGACAGATGATACAACGGAGAAATAAAAACCTTCATGTTGTCAGAGAACAGGAAGATCCAACAGATGAGATTGTAAAAGATATAATGCAAGAATTGAATAATGAAAATACCCCACAAGAAGAACTGAATGAGCAGATCAAACAACACAAGAAAGAGCAGTGGCGCAAGAGAATTATTTGTGTGGCAGTAGTACTTGTGGCAATGGTTGGTATTTATCTTCTTGTGAATCTTCAGACATACAATCAGGCAAGAACCATAGATTCATATCAGAACAGCGGCACATCAAATAACAGCTACATACAGTTTTCAGAGGGAGTGTTAAAATATAGCCGTGATGGTATCTCCTATCTTGATCAAAATGGTGAAGAACAATGGAATCAATCCTATCAGATGAAAAATCCATTTGTTGATGTGGGAGAGAAAGCGGCAGCAGTAGCTGATAAAGGTGGAAATGATATCCTTGTATTCCAGAAGAATGGTATAAAAGGAGAGATTCATACCACGATACCGATTGAGAAAATAAGCGTATCTGAGCAAGGTATCGTTAGTGCGATATTAAAGAATGAATCTTCGGCAAAAATAATGTGTTACGATACGGCGGGAAATGTGCTGGTAGAGCATAAAACTTCTTTGGCTGGAACCGGCTATCCGCTTGATGTGGCTTTGTCGGCAAATGGAGAAGTAATGCAGGTTCTGTATCTTTATACGCAGGATGGAAAGATTACTTCAAAAGTAATTTACTATAATTTTGGTGAGGCAGGCGAGGAAGATGCCGATCACCAGGTAACGACGAAGGAATATGAAGATACTATTATGGCTTCGGGATTTTTCCTCAATAGTTCTACTTCAGTGGCGGTTGGAGATAATTGCCTGTCCATATATCAAGGTAGGGAGATCCCGAAAGAAGAGACTAAGATTACGATTGAAAAAGAGATAAAAAGCTTGTTCCACAGCGACAAATATATTGGTATGGTCCTTAAAAATGAAGGAAAAGAAGGCTATGAGCTTCGCCTTTATAATTCCCATGGGAAGGTGGTTCTGTCGGAAGATTTTACAGGTGATTATGCAAATGCAAAAATCTGCGGCGGACAAGTGATTCTGTATGATAGTAAAAAATGTAGTATATTTATGAAAAGTGGCATACAGAAGTTTGATGGGGAAATGGATGATAATATATTGGAGATTTTCCCGGTTGCAGGTGTTAATAAGTACATTTTGATGAGCACAGATGGAATGAAAAAAATCCGTCTTGTGAAATAAGGAGAACTTATGAATTGGTTATTGATAACAGTTGGTGTAATTTTCTTGGTCAGTATAATTGTTGGGATTTGTAGAGGTGCGATTAAAATAGCAGTATCTCTTGCAACAACAATTGTTACACTTGTACTGGTGTTTTTTGCAACGCCATATGTGGCGAAGGCGATTGAAAAGTATACACCTATGGATGATGTGATTAAGAATCAGGTAATCAGCACAATGGCAAATGCGGCGGTTTCTCAGGCTTCTGGAGAGGAGTCAGGAGGTCTTTCGGAAGAAAGTGTCAGAAAAGTATTAGAAGCAGCAGGAGTCGGGGAAGATCTATTGTCACAGTATGGTATTACTATAGAAGATATTGTAAATGGAAATATAAGCAAAGAAGATCTTGCTCAATACGGAATATCCGGAAATGTATTGGACGGTCTCGATTCGGGGCAGCAGACTGTTGAGCAGGCGATAGAAGGGGCAGAGATACCGAGGGAAATGCAGACGCAAGCCATACAACAGGCAGATCTTCCGAATGTGTTCAAGAGTCTTTTGGCGGTTAATAATAATAGTGAGATTTACCAACAACTTGGCGTAGAAACATTTGCACAGTATGTAGGTAGTTATCTGGCTAAGTTGATTATTAATATAGTAGCGTTTTTGATTACTTTTGTCTTAATCTCTATCATATTGCGTGCAATTGTATTTGCGCTGGATATTGTCTCTTCTCTTCCGGGTGTTGGAATTGTTAATCGGCTTGCGGGAGGAGTTATAGGAATGGTTGGAGCAATGGTCATTGTGTGGACGTTATATATTATAATTACTTTAATGTATACAACAACTGTTGGAAAAGAGTTATTTCAGATGATTCAGGAAAATCAATTTCTTACAATGTTATATGAATATAATCCGATTATGAAGCTGGCGACAATATTTCACTAAAAAATAAAGAAACTACTTGACGTTAAGAATAAAAAATGATATTATAAAAATCCACCGCGAAAACGTGGTGGATTTTTATACGGAAAGACTTTGGAAATGAAAAAATCCAAAAAAGATATCAAAAAAATGTTGACAAAGATTTGGAGACATGATATCCTATAAAAGTTGTCGCTTAGGTGTTAGAAACACTTGGGAATGGACGACAAAAAACAAATTAAAAAAGTTGTTGACAAGCGAGAAAACATATGATATATTAATATA
>NZ_JBNPOQ010000006.1:0-138479 GCF_050315235.1 Bariatricus sp. SGI.019
ATATGGAAAAAGGAGGAAAATAATATGCCAGAGGTTCAAGAATTATTACCATTTATTATACCACTTGTCATTGTAGAATTTGTATTTCTTATTTATACTGTTCATCATATTTTGACACATCAGACTTATAAGAGAGGGAACCGTGTTCTATGGATGATCGTTGCGATTGTCGGTATGGAATTTATCGGACCAATTCTATACTTCCTTCTCGGAAAAGAGGATAGTTGATATGGATATGTTGACACTTTCTCATGTTGCAAAACATTTTGGAGAAAAACAGGTGTTAAAAGATGTGTGCCTTCATGTACCGGAGCATACGGTCTTTGGATTCGTTGGACAAAATGGAGCTGGAAAGACCACATCTATGAAGCTGATCCTGGGGCTTCTGGCCTGCGACAGCGGTGAGATTGAGGTGAATGGAATGCCGGTGAGGTATGGCAATACAGCGACCAATCGTTTTATCGGTTATCTACCTGATGTACCGGAGCTCTATTCCTTTATGACGTCTCGGGAATATTTGAGATTCTGTGGCGAGATTACAGGTATGCCGACAAAGGAAATCAAAAACCGCAGCCAGGAATTACTGGAACTGGTAGGGCTGGCAGAAGAGAAACGTCGGATTAAAGGCTTCTCACGTGGGATGAAGCAGAGACTTGGAATTGCCCAGGCACTTTTGAACCGGCCGAAGTTGTTGATCTGTGACGAGCCGACTTCGGCTCTTGACCCGGTCGGACGTAAAGAATTGCTGGATATTCTGGTGGAGGCAAAAGAACAGACAACAGTGCTGTTCTCTACCCATATTCTCTCTGACGTGGAGCGCATCTGTGATGAGCTTGCATTTCTACATGACGGAAAGATTGCTGTTCAGGGAACCATGGAAGAAGTACGGAAGATACGGAAAGCTACAGGAACAGAACTGGAGATGGAAGATCGGCAAGGGATTGAAAAACTTCGAAGGGCATTTCCGTTTCTGAAATTAATCGGCTCTCATCGTCTGCTGTTGGAGAATCCAGAACAATTACCAGATATACTGCATTTTCTGGCAGATAAGAAGATGCCTGTTCTGCGCATAGAACGAAGGGAACCGACATTAGAAGATCTGTTCATGGAGGTGATTGGAAAATGATGGCATTTTTGAAAAAGGAATGGATGGAGCTTATTCGTACGGGTCGTGTGTGGATGTTGTTATTGATCTTTATTTTGTTTGGGATTATGAATCCTGCTATGGCGAAGCTTACACCGTGGATGATGGAGATGATGTCAGATTCTCTGGCGGATGCAGGCTTTTTGCTTACAGATGTTAAGATAGATGCAATGTCTTCCTGGACACAATTCTATAAGAACATCCCCATCGGACTGATCATATATGTGTTGATGTGCAGTGGAATATTTACCACAGAATATCAGAGAGGAACATTGATTCCGGTGGTGACTAAAGGACTGTCACGGGGAAAGATTCTTCTGGCGAAAGCGGTGATGCTGTTTGGAATGTGGACAGTACTGTATACTCTCTGTTATGGAATCACATATGGATATAATGCGTATTTTTGGGACAACAGCATCGCAGAGCATCTTTGGTTTGGCGCTGTCTGTTACTGGGGATTTGGTCTATGGGTCATTGCAGTATTGATACTTTTTTCTGCGATATGTGACAGCAATACTCAGGTTCTGCTGGGAACGGGTGCAATTGCTCTGGGGGTATATTTTATAGGCATGTTCCCACAATTACAGGATTATCTGCCAACAAAATTGATGGATGGAATGACATTGCTTCAGGGCGGTGCAAAACCAGAAGATTATTATGTGAGTCTGGCAGTGGCTGTGGGAATGGCTGTATTATGTCTGGTAATGTCTTGTATTTGCTTTCATAAAAAGCAGTTATGACCTTTTCTATAAAAATAACACATTTTTCTGCTATCTTTGAGAAGCGGTCTCGGTTACAATATCAGTAAAGGGGTGAATGAGTATGCTGCGAATGGAAATTGCCTTATTACTGATATTGTTTTTTGTGGCTATGATTTATTTTTCGGCGGGAAGAAAACATACAATGCTGCATCGGACATTTTCAATCCTGCTGGTTGTGATTCAGATTCATCTGGTATTTGATGCTGTTACGATCTATACGGTGAATCATCTGGAAGCGGTACCGTTGACGTTGAATGATATTCTGCATCGGTTTTTCATCGGAACGATGGTGCTGATTGTATATCTGTTTTATCAGTATATTGCGATACTGGTAGAAGAAGAGACCGGAAAGCCTCGGAATTTTGACCTTGCAGCAAGAATCTATCTTGTGGTGGCTGAATTGGGAGCGATGCTTTTGCCGGTTCACTATGCCGTTACAGAGAAGGGGAATTATTCCGATGGAATCCATGCAAATGTATGCTATGTCAGCATGGCATTCTATCTTCTCCTGTGTGTATGGATGTTATTGTCTAACTGGAGAGAGATTGACCGGAAAAAGAAGTTTGCCATTGGTGCAGCCCTTGTAATTGAGGTATGCGTATCACTGTTGCAAGCAGTCAATCCGACCTGGCTGATCAGCGGTATGGGGCTTACCTTAATGACCATGTCTTTTTATCTGACTTTGGAGAATCCAGACATCCTCCGGGCAGAACTGACGGAGCAGAAGATGTCCATGCTATACCTGAAAAGTCAGGTCAATCCACATTTTCTCTATAATACTCTTGATACGATCCGTATTCAGGCACAATTGAATCATGATAAGCCGGTTGCCGATCTTCTGATGCGGCTGGTAGACTTTTTCCGCCTGAGTGTAAAGATAGATCGTCAGATGGTTGCCTTAGATGATGAACTGGAATTGTTGGAGTCATATATGGATCTGATGTGTTATCGGTATCCGGAACTGGTGTGCAATTATGATATTGACCCGAATCTCGGAGGTGTTTTGGTTCCGAATTTTATCCTGCAGCCGATTGTGGAAAACAGCTTGCTGCATGGATTGAAAAATAAGGGATATCGGGGAGAAGTGAAGATCTCCGCTCAAAGATCAAAACTGAAGGAATCGTTTATGGAGATTCAGGTGTCTGACACGGGCAGTGGTTTTGCAGAAGGGAAGAAAGAGAAAATCGAGGATTTACTTCGACATTATGATAAGCAGGCCCCGAAGCTGGAAGGGAACAGTATCGGTATCTTGAATGTTCAGAAGCGGATCAAACTGCTCTGTGGCAGAGAATGTGGATTATGGTATACAGAGAATATTACAGGAGGTGTGACGGCACATCTGTTGTTGACCATGGATGAAGGGAAGGGTGCGAGATGAAAAAGCTGAGAGTATTGCTGGTAGATGATGAGATTATGATTCGGGAAGGCTTCAAGCGATTGTTTGATTGGGAAGCACATGACTGTGAAGTAGTAGGCGAGGCAGCAGATGGCATGGAAGCATTAGCCCAGATTGATGCATTGCGCCCGGATATTGTAATCATGGATATTAATATTCCTATTATGAGTGGACTAAAAGTAATTCAGGTCAGCCGCATCAAGCATCCGAAGATCGCTTATGTGATCGTATCAGGATATGATGATTTCTCTTATTGTCAGCAGGCACTCAGACTGCAGATTACGGACTATATTCTTAAACCAGTAGATTATGAGGAATTCGGTATCTGTATAGACAATCTGAAAATCTCTCTGTATGAACAGCGGATGGCAGAGGAACACGAGCCGAAAGAACAAGGGGAACGCGTAATCATAGGGATTACCCGGTATCTGCAGGAACATCTGGAAGAAGAGGTGAGCCTTTCCGTTCTTGCCGAAGAATTTCACCTGAACCCACAATATATCAGCCAGCTTTTTAAGAATGAGATTGGAGTAGGATTTCTTGCCTATCTGACCAATATTCGGATGGAAAAAGCAAAGAAGCTATTGCTCTCAACTTCATTTCCGATTGCGGAGATTGCACAGAAGACGGGATATGGAGACTACCGGGTATTCACAAAAGTGTTCAAGAAAGCGGAAGGAATCACACCGTCTCAATATAGGAGAGAGTTCCTGGTGGCAGGAGAAATCTGAGCCTGTAATTCTGATACCTTTTTCCGATGAATATTTTCATGAATTCTGTGGCAAAACTACGGGTGCGATTGACGTGGGAAATGGAAAACATGTTCATTTTATCAAGGATTGTACCGAAGAAGAGGATAACCACAAGCATGAATTTCAGGCTGCAACATTGATTGACAGTCCGACAGACTTTAAGTGTAAATAATGAAATCTGGATGCTCCGGAGTGTTCCAGGGTATCTTTACCACAGGGTACTTTTTTGATACAATGAAAAAAACGAAAGAGAGGCTAGTGTATGCAGGGGATTTTTGAATCAATTAATGGGATTTTTGCCTTTGTAGGTCCGTTATCGGATTTTCTGTGGGATTTCCCAACGAATTTTGAGTGGTATTCATCGATTCCGCTTCTTGGAAATTTTTCATTTGCAATCATATTGCTTTTGGGCTCTGGAATTTTTTTCAGTTTCCGAATCGGTTTTATGCAGGTGACCTATTTCAAAAAGGGAATTAAGATTATGACGGAGAAGAGGAAGGTTGATACCGGAATCTCTCCACTTGCAGCGTTCCTGTTAAGTTCTGCCATGCGTGTAGGACCGGGAAATATTATCGGAGTTACAGGTGCCATAGCGGTGGGAGGTCCGGGAGCCCTATTCTGGATGTGGATATCTGCATTTTTCGGAATGGCAGTGGCTTACATGGAAGGTGTGCTGGCGCAGATCTTTAAAGAGAAGAAAAATGATGAATTTATCGGAGGGCTTCCATTCTATGGAAGAAAACTTCTGGGAAATAAAGTCTGGATTGGAGTGTTCCTATCCGTGCTTTATATCTTATATGCCCTCTGTTGTCTGCCGGCACAGGGATTCAACGTGGTATCCTCTGTGGGAAGAATGGCTGAGATCGTAACAGGAGCAACGATTGCGACAGATTCTGCATTTTATTATGCAGTGGGAGCGTTGATCATTGTATTGACAGCTGTCATAGCTTTTGGCGGAATTAAGAAAGTAACCAAGTGGACGGATAAGATGGTTCCGGTAATGGCGGTACTTTATATCATAACGGTGTTGATACTGATTCTCTTAAATCTTGGTTCGGTTCCGTATTTCTTCCGTGCAGTTTTTGGCGGTGCGTTTAAGCCGGAAGCGTTCTTTGGCGGAATGTTCGGAACCGTCCTGGCACAAGGTGTGAAGCGTGGATTGATGTCGAACGAGGCTGGTCAGGGTACAATCACCATGTCTGCAGCCGCTTCTGACGCAAAGCATCCATGTGAACAGGGTATCCTGGCATCTATCGGGGTGTTCCTGGATACCATCGTGATCTGCACACTTTCAGGGTTTGTTGTAGTTATGGCGCACTGCTGGGATGGACCGGATGCAGCGGCTTGGGCAGAACTTGACAAGCTTCCGAAGTTTACAGAGTCTATTGCGACACTGACACCGGGAACAGCAGCCAATGCACTGGTGACCTTTGTGATTACATTGTGTTTCTGCATGTTTGCATATACCTGTCTTCTGGGAATGATCAGCTTCTCTGAGATTGCAGCCAATCGAATCCGTAAGGATAAAGGCTTCATTAATGTAGTCAGAGGAATTGCACTTTTTGTAGCAGCATTTGGTATTCTGTGTAATATTGCCGGTCTGGAATTGGGAAACTTATGGGCATTTTCGGATCTTGGAAATATCCTGATCGTGTTCTTCAACGTTCCGATCGTCTATGTGGGAGCGAAATATGTGCTTCGTGCTACAAAGCATTATAAGAAAAATGATGGGACGCCATTTACTTCGGAAGTGGTTGGAAGAACAGACTGTACGTTCTGGGATGAACGGGCAGAGAAATGATACTTAAAATGTAAAATAGCTTTCTCAGGGAATGGAACCTTGAGAAAGCTATTTTTTAATTACATGAACATATTCTGTGTTCCTACATAACGGATGCCATCTTCAAATACTCTTTTTCCTCCAAGAGTTACCAGTTTGACATCGTTTAGAAGAGTAATGTCTTTACTTAAGTCACCGCCGACCACGAGGAGGTCTGCATCCAAGCCTTCTTTGACCAATCCGCGTTCATTTTCAAAACCAAGCACTTTTGCAGGATTGGAGGTTGCAGTCTGGATGGCCTGAACTGGTGTGATTCCATATTCCACCATATACTGCAGCTCTCTAGGAAGTGGCAGCAAAGGAGAACCATAGACTACCATATCGGTTCCGGCAAGAACGGTTACGCCTGTGTCGTAAAATTTCTTGAAATTGTCACGGTAAGCCTTGTATGCTGGTTCGAAATATTCCCAGTTGGCCATTTCTTTCTGCATGACTGGATCATTGACCGGTTTGCCGGCACATTCTTCCAGATTCTTCTTGGTAATCTCATACAGATATGTATAAGCCATGATTGTAGGCGTCCATGCAAGTCCCTTTTCAGCCATCTGCTGTGCCTGTTCATAGGTCATAAAGGTACCATGCTCAATGGTATCAAATCCAGCATCAATACTCATCTGGATACCTGGCTGTGTTCCGGCGTGAATTCCACATTTAATTCCTCTTCTGTGACATTCATCGACAGCTGCATCCAGTTCTTCCTGGGTATATTCTGGAATGTGGCTGCGGTGGGTTGTGAGGATTTTGATCCATTCAGCACCGTCACGCACCTGACGACGAATCTCCTTACGAATCTCCCAAGGTCCATCCACCTGTGCGATATCATCATCCCATCCATGGCCACCGGTCATGCACATTCCATTATCAACATGCGTGATTCTTGGAATCGTGATAAATCCCTTTTCTGCGGCTAATTTTAAAGTCGCACACAGTTTTCTTGCAGATGTCATATCACGTACACTGGTGATGCCGCGTTCAAAAGCGGACTGCGCATGCTGGACTGCAAATAATGTGATCAGCTGATCGTTGTAATTGAAGCTGTCCGGCTGTGAAAACCAGTAGCCAAGATGCACATGCATATCACAAAGTCCTGGTAAGAGCGTTGCATCCCCATAATCCTTTACTTCTTTTTCAGGAAACTCTGCGATGAGTTCTTCTTTGGTGCCGATTTTCTTGATCTTGCCATCTTCAATGGCAACCGCCTGATCTTCAAGAACGGTCTTTCCGTCGCCGGTAATCATGTGTTTTGCGCTAATAATCATAGTAATTCCCTGCCTTTGTTTATTTATTGACATAATTATAACGCATATTGATAAGAATAGCTATCCTTGTACTAGATAATAGTGAAAAAAATATCATATGAAAAGTTTAAAAAAATGGCTTGACTTCTGGAAAATCAGTGTATATGATTCGTATGTCGGTGTTTATCAAATGCAAAATAATTATAGTTATTGAGGTAGTTTTATGAATTATAACAAAATTTTACAGGGGATTCTTGATATTGGAGAAGCAATGCTGCAAAGTGGTGCAGAGAATTTCAGACTGGAAGACAGTCTGTACAGAATGTGTAAAAGTTATGGATTTACACGGTATGATGTATTTGTAATTCCGAGTAATATCCAGATAACAGTGGAAACACCGGAAGGGGATATTATCACTCAGATCCGGCATATTGAATCAACAGATATTAATTTTGATCGTTTAGATTATTTGAATAATTTGTCCCGTTATGTCTGTCAGAATAAACCAGATGAGAAAAAATTACGCGAAAAGTATCTGGAGGTTATGAATCGGGAAGAGCAGCATCCTGCTGTTAAGTATTTTGCAGGAGTTATGGGTGGAACCGGATTTGCGGTTTTCTTTGGATGCGGATTTATGGATGCAATCGTTGCAGTCATTGTCTCATTGATGATCGTAGTGGTTGGCGAATGGCTGAGTAAAAGAGAAAGTAATCTTATGGTATATAATATGATTCTGTCTTTCTTATCAGAGGTCATTATCATTCTGCTGGTGCGACTTGGAATTGGAAGCCATGCGGAATGGATTATGATTGGAATTGTTATGCTTCTGATCAGTGGACTTGGAGTGACGAATGGAATCCGTGACCTTTTGCAGAGAGACTTTATCTCTGGATCTTTGAATATCATGAATGCGTTTTTAGGTGCAGCCGGAATTGCGTTTGGAATTGCGCTTGCTATGCTCCTGCTGGATGGCGTATCTTTGGAAGGATTTATTTTAAATAACAGTATTCCGATTCAGTTGATTTCCTGTACGATTGCATGTACTGGTTTTGCATGGTGGTTCAAGATTAAGGGAAGACAGGTATTATATACCAGTGTTGGTGCGTTTTTTACATGGGCAATTTATCTTGTAGTATTCGAGTTAGAGCCAAGTAATTTTCTGGCAACTCTCTTAGCATCGATTTTCGTGGCATTTTATGCATTTATTATGTCTAGAATTAACAAAGCTCCATCTACCATCTTTTTGACAGCTTCAGTATTTCCGTTGATTCCAGGACCAAATCTGTATTATATGATGTATGGATGTGTGAGCAGGGATATGGAGATGGCATTCAGCGAAACGGTTGTTTTACTTGCAACCTGTCTTGCTATTGCATTTGGTTTTATCATTGTAGATGTAGCTTCAAGGGGAATTATGCGCACATTGAAGAGAGAATATCATATCAGTAAGAGTTCATAGAAGATACGTGACTTATAGGGAGGGTATAGATGCTGACAATTGGAACGCATATGTCGATTGCCAAAGGACTGGCAAAAACTGCAGAAAATGTGGTGGAGATGGAAGCAAATACTATGCAGATCTTCAGCCGCAATCCCAGAGGTTCTAATTTTAAGACATATGCGGATGAAGAGATTGCAAAATTTCAAAAAATACGGCGGGACAATCAGTTTGGCCCGCTTTTGGCGCATGCGCCATATACCATGAATCTTGCCAGTGCGCAGGAAAAAGTGTATGAATTCGCATGCACAGTGATTCGGGAAGATACGGCCAGGATGGATGCGCTTGGAATTGAGAATATGGTATTTCATCCGGGCAGCCATACCGGAATCGGAATAGAGGCAGGCATAGAGAATATTATTGCTGGTCTTGATCAGGCAATTACCGGTGAAGAGAATATCACGATACTATTAGAGACTATGACGGGAAAGGGAACAGAGATTGGTGCAAGGTTCGAGCATCTGAAAGCAATTCGTGATGGTGTGAAGCATCCGGAGCGTATTGGTATCTGTCTGGATACCTGTCATGTATTTGCGGCAGGATACGATATTGTCAATGATCTGGATGGCGTTCTGGAAGAATTTGATCAGGTCCTTGGTCTGGAGCTTTTAAAAGCGATTCATCTGAATGACAGTATGATGCCATTTGGCTCTCACAAAGATCGACATGCGACGATTGGTTCGGGAGAGATAGGAATGAATACGCTGCTACATGTATTAAGACATCCGTTATTAAGGGAACTTCCTTTTTATCTTGAGACACCTTTGGATGATCAGGGACACAAAGAAGAGATACAGATGATCAGAGAGAAGTTGAGTTAGATTTATGGATGCAGGATTAACATTACGACCGATTGCATATATACATACAGAGTTTTCGTCTAAGTTTGGAATTCCCCGCCAGAGTGGACTGGCGGATACGAAAGCAGAGATTGTTTTTACGCCAGAGTATCGTAATCCAGATGCATGCAAAGGAATGGAAGGATATTCACATCTCTGGCTGTTGTGGGAATTTACCGAGGCAGTGCAAAAGGAATGGAGTCCGACGGTAAGACCTCCAAGATTAGGTGGGAATCAGCGAGTAGGAGTGTTCGCTACGCGTTCTCCATTTCGGCCAAATCCTATCGGACTGTCTTGTGTTGAATTAGAGAAAATAGAATTAAGGGAAGGGTTAGGAATTGTGTTACATGTAAAGGGAGCCGATCTTTTGGATGGGACTCCCATTTATGATATTAAGCCGTATCTTTCTTATGTAGACAGTTACCCAATGGCGAGAGGAGGATTCTCGGAGAAAGTAAGAGAGTATAGACTTGAAGTAGAGATTCCAGAACAATGGATTGCAATCGTTCCTGAGGAAAAACAAACGGTGTTGAAACAGATTCTCAGCCAGGATCCCAGACCGGCTTATCAAAAAGATCCTGAACGCGTATATGGAATGGAGTATGCGGGGATGGAGATTAAATTTCAAGTACGAGAGCAAGTATTGACTGTATGTGAGATAAAGAAACATTTTAAATAGATATATATAAGATTAGGAGGGTGTGTATGGATTTTATAGTAGCTTCTTATGAGCATATTGATAAGATGTGCGAGATTACAGAACAGGCAAAACGACAATTACGTGGTCTGGGGCTCGATCAATGGCAGAAGGGATATCCTTCCAGAGAAGTGTGGCTACAGGATGCGAAAGAGGGCTGTACATATCTCGCAGTGGAGGATGGAGAGATTGCGGGAGTATTTGCATTTCAGACGACTCCAGATCCATCTTATGCGCAGATTGACGGGAAGTGGTTGACAGACGGAGAATATGCATCTATGCATCGTGTTTGTGTGTCTGATGACTTTAAAGGTAAGGGTGTTGCCGGAAAGATGTTCCAGTATGGATTTGAGATGGCGAAGAAGGCCGGATTCCGGGCAGTAAGGATTGATACACATCCGGGAAATCTTCCGATGCAGAGAGCACTTACTAAGGCAGGATTCGTCCCGTGTGGTAATATCCGTTTAGTTGGCGGATGTGAAGATGGGGATCCAAGAATTGCTTTTGAGAAAATTCTGTAGGAGGGATTTTGGTGAAGATTTCAACAAAAGGACGTTATGCGTTAAGAATTATGATTGATCTGGCCAGACATGATGAGGGAAGCTATATTCGGTTAAAAGATATTGCAGAACGGCAGAATATCACATTGAAATACATGGAACAGATCATGCCGCTTCTGACAAAAGCCGGATATGTAAGAAGTTACCGAGGAAATAATGGTGGCTATATGTTGGCACGTAAACCGGAAGAATATACTGTGGGAGATATTTTACGTACAACAGAAGGAAGCATGGCACCAATTGCGTGTATTGAAGATCAGCCAAACCGCTGCCCAAGATGTGAAGAATGTACAACATTGCCGTTTTGGGAAGGATTGTGGAAGGTTATCAATGAATATACAGATCGCTATACATTGGCAGATCTAATGGAAGATAAAGATAAATAAAAAGAAAATAATAAAGTGGCATGTACAAAAAAAGCAAAACTGGATATTTCAAAAATGCCAATTGTAAGTATAATACTCCTATATAACATATTAAATATATAGTAAAGGTAGTATATCGAATGAAGGAAAACAGATATGAATTAAATAAGCAGTTGGCACAGATGTTAAAAGGCGGCGTTATTATGGATGTTACAACACCAGAGCAAGCCAAAATTGCAGAGGCAGCAGGTGCTTGTGCAGTAATGGCTTTGGAGAGAATTCCTGCGGATATCAGAGCAGCAGGTGGAGTATCTCGTATGAGTGATCCAAAGATGATTCGGGGAATTCAGGAAGCGGTGTCTATTCCAGTTATGGCGAAGTGCAGGATTGGTCATTTTGTAGAGGCTCAGATATTAGAGGCAATTGAGATTGATTATATCGATGAAAGTGAAGTCCTTTCTCCTGCAGATGATATTTATCACATTGATAAGACAGAATTCAAGGTTCCATTTGTCTGTGGAGCGCGAGATCTGGGAGAGGCACTTCGCCGTATTGCAGAAGGAGCATCTATGATTCGCACGAAAGGAGAACCAGGTACCGGAGATGTTGTTCAGGCAGTCAGACATATGAGAGTTATGAATGCAGGGATTCGTCGGGTTGTGAATCTTCGTAAAGACGAATTGTTTGAAGCAGCAAAGCAATTACAGGTTCCAGTAGATTTGTTAGAATATGTGCATGAGCATGGAAAACTTCCAGTGGTTAATTTTGCAGCCGGCGGTGTAGCTACACCAGCAGATGCAGCGCTGATGATGCAGCTTGGAGCAGAAGGCGTGTTCGTAGGTTCCGGAATCTTCAAATCTGGAGATCCGGCAAAACGAGCCTCTGCAATTGTAAAAGCAGTGACTAATTATACAGATGCAAAATTAATCGCAGAATTGTCCACAGATCTGGGTGAAGCCATGGTCGGTATCAATGAGCAGGAAATTGAACTTCTTATGGCAGAGCGAGGAAAATAATATGACAGTAGCAATCTTAGCCTTACAAGGCGCATTTGCGGAACATGGACAGATGTTGGATAAGCTTGGTGCAGATCATTTTGAGATACGACAGAAAAAAGATTTGGAGAAAGAGTTTGATGCACTGATATTACCGGGTGGAGAAAGTACCGTAATGGGGAAATTACTTCATGACTTAGTCTTATATGAATCAATCAGAGATAAGATATTGGCGGGAATGCCGGTATTCGGCACTTGTGCAGGATTAATCTTATTGGCCAAAGATATAGAAGAGGAAGCAACACATCTGGCAACTATGGATATCCGTGTGAAGCGGAATGCATATGGAAGACAGCTTGGAAGTTTCTATACGGAAGATGAGTTCCGGGGGATAGGAGAGATTCCAATGACATTTATCCGTGCACCATATATAGCAGAAGTTTTTGGCGAAGCAGAAGTTCTGGCTCGGGTAGACGGAAAGATCGTAGCCGCAAGGCAGAACAATCAGTTAGTGACCGCGTTTCATCCAGAGCTGTCAGATGATCTTAAAGTGCATCAATATTTTTTGAATATGATTTCTTAGATAAAAGCCATCAGAGATATACAGATATCTCTGATGGCTTTCTTGTGCTTTTGAAAAAATAATTATAAAATATAGTTGACAAATATGAGAAGTAGGAATATAATCCTATTAAACCCATTAAAAAAGTAGGAAAACGGAAAATAAAGAAAAGGAAGGAATAGAGACATGGCAAAGATTTATAAAGGAACATTAGGACTGATTGGAAATACACCACTTGTAGAGGTGGTTAATATTGAGAAAGAATTAGGATTAGAAGCAACGGTTCTGGTGAAATTGGAATATTTCAATCCAGCAGGAAGCGTAAAAGACAGAATTGCCAAAGCAATGATTGAAGATGCAGAAGAAAAAGGAATATTAAAAGAAGGTTCTGTCATTATTGAACCAACATCAGGCAATACAGGAATTGGGCTTGCTTCCATTGCAGCCGTAAAGGGATATCGTATTATATTGACGATGCCTGAGACCATGAGTGTTGAGAGAAGAAATATTTTGAAAGCATATGGAGCAGAGCTGGTGTTGACAGAAGGTGCAAAAGGAATGAAGGGAGCCATTGAAAAAGCAGAAGAACTTTCCAAAGAGATTCCAAATAGTTTTATCCCTGGACAGTTTGTTAATTCTGCAAATCCTGCAATTCATAGAAGTACAACGGGTCCGGAGATCTGGAAAGATACAGACGGAAAAGTAGACGCATTTATTGCCGGTGTAGGTACAGGAGGAACACTTACAGGTGTAGGTGAATATCTGAAGTCTCAGAATCCAGATGTAAAAGTGGTAGCAGTGGAACCGGCGGGATCTCCGGTATTGTCAGAAGGAAAAGGTGGTCCGCATAAGATTCAGGGAATTGGTGCGGGATTTGTTCCAGAGGTATTGAATACATCTGTTTATGATGAGATTATCAAGATTGAGAATGAAGATGCATTTGAGAAAGGAAAACTTCTTGCAAAATATGAAGGTGTTCTGGTGGGAATTTCTTCTGGAGCTGCGTTGTCAGCAGCAATTCAGCTGGCAAAACGCCCGGAATACAAAGGCAAGACGATTGTAGCATTATTGCCGGATACAGGCGACAGATATTATTCTACACCACTGTTTACAGAATAGATGAATTGAAAGATGTGCAGGTAGAAAAATATGAAATTTTCGAAAAAAAGCAGATATGGGCTTATAGCTTTGATAGATCTATCGGTGAATTCAAAAACAGATCATGTGGCGTTGAACAGTATTGCTGAGAGAAATGGACTATCTTCACAATATTTGGAACAGATTTTTGCTGCACTTCGCAGAGCGGGTATTGTAAAAAGTATAAAAGGTCCGCAGGGTGGTTATCTCCTGAGCCGGGAAGCCGGTAAGATTACGGTG
Organism: Bariatricus sp. SGI.019; assembly: GCF_050315235.1. Classification (NCBI taxonomy): domain Bacteria; kingdom Bacillati; phylum Bacillota; class Clostridia; order Lachnospirales; family Lachnospiraceae; genus Bariatricus; species Bariatricus sp. SGI.019. The sequence continues at coordinate 14,025 of NZ_JBNPOQ010000006.1, forward strand.
TCTGAGATACTGGAAGCTTTAGAAGGAGATTATCGTTTCGAAAGTGAATCAATATCAGAAGACAGTAAAAATGTTGGAATATCGATTACTATTCAGCAATTGGTCATTGATAAGGTAAATCAAGAGTTAGAGAATATACTTACAAATCTGACTCTGGCAGATCTTGAAAGAGAATATCAGGAGCATAATGCATACAGTCAGGATATGTATTATATATAAAAATGGGAAGCATATGCTTCCTATTTTTATGTAAGTCGGATACTGGTGAAATTCTAGAGAATGGTATATAATAAGTTGGAAATGATGTTAATATCAAAGATAATTTCTAATTATTAGTTATTAGGAGGATATTATGGCAATAGAAGAATATATCAAAGCATATAAAATGGGCAAGAAAGAGTATCAATCTCGAATGCTTCGTGGTCTGAAACCGACACTGGAGGTGCTGGATGACATCCTTCCAGGTAAAGGTACATTATCTGAAGTGCCTTTGGGATTAGTTCAGATTCCGGTCGACCAGATCGTGGGAACGAAAACTTATGGAAGAAGTGAAGCTTTTGCGTCTAATTTTATGCCGATATTGAGAGAAAATACAGAATTTGCAATTAAATGGGCGCATCTTTGTACTGCTCACGAAAATGAAGGAATTCGTGAACCAATTAAGGCTTATGAATATATGAATAAATTCTATGTAGAAGAAGGAAATAAGCGTGTCAGTGTCATGAAGTTCTTTGGTGTCGTGTCTACTCCGGCCATCGTTACTCGTGTCGTACCAAAGCGTACAGAGGAAAAAGAAAACAAGATATATTATGAATATATGGATTTTTATGATAAGACAAAGATTAATTATATCTGGTTTTCTGAGGAAGGAAGATTTGCAAAATTATTAGAAGCGGTCGGCAAAAGTGAAGATGAAGAGTGGAATGACGAAGACCGGTTAGATTTTAATTCTGTATATTCCAGATTTAATGGAGAATATAGAGCAAGGGGTGGAGAAAAGCTTTCTATCACAGCAGGGGACGCATTCTTGTCATTTATTACATTATATGGATATGAAGCGTTAAAAGATAAGACAACAAGTGAGTTGAAGGCTTTAATCACGAAGAGCTGGGAAGAGTTCAAGTTGTTGGAAGAAGATAAGGAAGTTGATCTTAAGATGGATCCAGGAAAGGAGAAAAAACCTATTTTAAGCCGTCTGCTTCCAATCAGTGCACCAAAATTGAAAGTAGCCTTTATCTATGAAAAGACAGCAACATCTTCTGCGTGGACCTATGCACATGAATTAGGAAGAATGCATCTGGAACAAAAATTCCCGGAAGAGGTAAGTACAATCTATTATGATAATACAACATTGGATAATATAGAGGAACGCATCGAAGATGCGATACAGCAGGGATGCAATATCGTGTTTACAACGACGCCTTCTTTTGTACCGGCAAGTGTAAAGGCTGCAATTGCACATCCAGATATTCGTATTTTAAGCTGTTCAGTAAATACTTCACATCGGTATATCAGAACTTACTATGCCAGGATGCATGAAGCAAAATTCCTGATGGGGGCTATAGCAGGAGCAATGGCGGAGAATAATAAGATCGCTTATATAGCAGATTATCCGATATATGGTGCAATAGCCAATATTAACGCATTTGCGCTGGGAGCGAAGATGATCAATCCAAGGGCAAAAGTATATCTGGAATGGTCAACGAAGAAAGAAGGCAATGTTATTGAAAATATCAGACAGTTACAGCCCATGTGTGTATCTGGAAAGGATATGGTAATACCGGAAGAAGCGTCTCGGTATTTTGGACTTTATCGACTGGATGGAGAAGTTCCTCACAATCTTGCAATGCCATTATGGCATTGGGGTAAATTCTATGAGCAGTTGATTCAGACGATTATGGATGGGACCTGGAAGTATGATGATAATCCGTCAACGATGCAGGCAATCAACTACTGGTGGGGGATGTCTTCGGGAGTAGTAGATGTTATCTGTTCTCAGAACCTTCCGATAGGAACAAAGAGACTGGTAGATCTTCTGAAGAATACAATCTGTACAGGAGAATTTAATCCATTTTCAGGAGTTCTTTATTCTCAGGAAGGAGTGGTTCAGAACAATCCAAATAAGAGTCTGACACCAGAAGAGATTCTTACTATGGATTGGCTGGCAGAGAATGTCGTTGGATCTATTCCAAAAGAAGAGGAGTTACAAGAGGCATCCAGACCTGTTATTTCACAGCAGGGAATCGATATAACGAAAGGTTAGAATATTATGAGAATATTAGCACTTGCGGATGAAGAGGCTCCTGCCCTTTATGATCATTTTGATAAAAGCAGGCTAGAGGGAATCGATCTGATTATTTCCTGTGGGGATTTGAATCCGAGGTATCTTTCATTTTTGGCTACATTCGCATCTGTACCGGTATTATATGTCCATGGAAATCATGATGAAAAATACAAACAGATTCCACCGGAAGGCTGTATATGTATAGAAGACCAGATCTATGTATATAAAGGAGTTCGCATCCTGGGCTTGGGAGGTTCCATGCGTTACCGTGAGGGAGAACATCAGTATACAGAATGGGGGATGCGGCACAGAGTCAGCAAATTATGGTTTCAGTTGCTGAGAAGGCGGGGATTTGATATTCTGGTCACCCACGCTCCGGCTTATCAGCTGAATGATGGACGAGACCTGCCACATCAGGGATTTCAGGTATTTAATACATTGATGGAAAGGTTTCATCCGAAATATTTTATCCATGGGCATGTACATATATCATATGGAAGAAGGCATAAGAGATATGATAAATATCAAGATACTCATGTGATCAATGCATATGAACGTTGCGTATTTGATTTTGAGGATGAACATCCAGAAGAACATATAAGATAAGATGTTTGGTGAGATAAAGACCTTGGGAAAATTTTCCTGAGGTCTTTATTTTATGTTTGTCTTGAAAAAGAACATATGTTCTGATAAAATGGTCGTAGAAAGATCAATGAAAAGAAGTGAAGTGTTAGTTATGAGTCAGGAACGAGTTTATATCTGCATTGATTTAAAATCATTCTATGCATCTGTGGAATGCGTAGAACGTAAGTTAGATCCTATGACTGCGAACCTTGTAGTTGCAGATCCTGAGCGTACAGAAAAGACAATCTGCCTTGCTGTTTCACCTTCAATGAAAGCAAAAGGAATTCCCGGCAGATGCAGAGTATTCGAGATTCCAAAAGGGATAAAATATATCATGGCTCCTCCGCGTATGCAGCTTTATATTGATTATTCTGCAAAGATATATTCGATTTATCTTAAATACATTGCGAAAGAAGATATCCATGTTTATTCTATAGATGAAGCGTTTATGGATATTACGGATTACCTTTCTCTTTATAAGATGACAGCAAAAGAGCTTAGCATGAAGATGATGGAGGATGTGTTAAAGACAACGGGTATAACAGCAACGTGCGGGATTGGGACGAATCTTTATCTTGCGAAGATTGCACTGGATATTACTGCAAAGCATGTAGAAGATCATATCGGAATGTTGAATGAAGAGACATATCGGAAGACATTGTGGAATCATAAGCCCCTTACTGATTTTTGGAGAATTGGTTCGGGAATTGCAAGAAGCTTAAGTCGTGTGGGTATCTATACGATGGAAGAGATCGCAAAGGCAGATGAAGAGATGCTGTATCGTATGTTTGGTGTTGATGCAGAACTTCTGATCGACCATGCATGGGGAAGAGAGACGACAACTATGGCGGATATCAAAGCATACAGACCAAGATCAAATTCGATATCCAGTGGTCAGGTACTGCCAAGAGATTATAGCTTTGAGGAAGGAAAATTAATCGCACAGGAGATGGCAGATCTGTTATGTCTGGAACTGGTGGAAAAGGAATTGGTGACGGATTCTATCACATTGCATGTTGGGTATAGTAACCGGTTAGAGTCAAAGCCGGCGCATGGAACGATTCATATGACAATTACCACAAGTTCGGCACGGCAGATTATCGCTTATACAATACGGCTCTATGAGCAGATTGTAGATAAGTATAAGCAGATTCGGAGAATGACACTGACTTATAACCATGTGGTGGATGAATGTTATCAGCAGTATGATCTGTTTACAGATGTTACAGGAATGGAACAAGAACATCGTCTGCAAAAAGCAGTCCTTGAGATTAAGAAGCGGTATGGGAAGAATGCTATTCTAAGAGGAATGAATCTTCAGGCAGGGGCTACGACAATAGAACGGAACCGGCAGATAGGAGGGCATAAAAGTGGCGTTTAGAACAAAAATGAGCCGTGAAGACCGGGCAAAACAGTTTATGCCATTTGCTGCACTGAAAGGGTATCCAGAAGCTTTACGGAAAAAGGAAGAGACAGATTGGAGTGACGAAAAAGAAAATCATGGAGAACAGAAGAGTGAGAATTGTGGATATAGCGGAAGAACTGGGTGTCAGTACGGCGACAGTTTCGAATGTGATCCATGGCAAGACAAAGAAGATATCAGATGAGACAGTGAAAAGAGTGCAGCAATTATTAGAAGAGAAACAATACATTCCGAGTATGGCCGGAATTTTACTGGCGCAGAATAATTCGAGAATTATTGGGGTGGTGATAAATGATCATGAAAAATATGAGGGTCATGTATTGGAAGATGCGTTTATTAGCACTTCTTTGAATCACCTGTCGAGAGAGATAGAAGATTCAGGCTTGTTTATGATGATAAAAGTAACCCAAGATTGGAATGAGATCATCAGATTTGCCTCGATGTGGAATATGGAAGGAATGATAATCATCGGATTTTGTGAGCAGGATTATCAGAAATTACGAGAAAAGATGCGAATTCCATTTGTTGTATATGATGGCTTTTTTGAGGAAGCGAAGCGAATTTGTAATCTGTCAATAGATGATTATAATGGTGGGAAACAGATGGGGATATATTTTCGGCAGCAGGGTTATGAAAAGGCATTATGTATATCTGATAATGATATTTGTATGGATCACGAACGTCTGGAAGGTTTTCGGGAAGGTATGAAAAAAGAGATAGAGTTGATGATTGTACCTATGGTGAAGCGGGAAAGACAGCCGTTTTATCAAGAACATTTGCAGCAGATTAAGAGTTATCCGGCAATTTTTGCAGTGTCAGACTACTATGCAGTTGAGCTGATGCAGTTTTTGCAGAGACAGGGAGTAAGGATTCCGGAAGAAATCAGTATCGCAGGATTTGATGATAATCCAATCTGTGAGAATGTCTGCCCGTCACTGACGACTATAAAACAGGATGGAAAGACACGGGCAAAAATGGCAATCTCTATGCTTCAAAAACTAAAGAATGGAGAAGAAGCGGCAACAATCAGATTATCGACAACTTTGGTGGTGCGTGAAAGTACACGATAATTAGAGAAATGAGACAATTTGCACAAAAGATGCGTGCTGTTTTTGGAACTGGTTATGCGTTTAACCTATTGTGGTTATAAGGTGTTCACTTTACAATTACGGTGAGGTGAATATTATGTTTACAGAAAATCGATTCTATAAAACAGTGATAAAGATAGCAATTCCGGTGACACTTCAGTCTTTGCTTCAATCTTCCTTTGGGGTAGCAGATCAGATGATGACAGGGCAGCTCGGAAGTGTCAGTATCGCAGGAATTGGATTGAGTTCTAAGTTCACATCTGTTTTCTCAGTATTGGTATCAGCGATTGCAGCAGTGGCAGGAATCATGATTGCACAATATGTGGGTCAGAAGGACGATGAAGAAGTAAGTCGTTGTTTTTGCGTCAACTTGTTTCTGGCAGTCATTCTGGCGGTGTTTTTTACGATGCTGAGTGCGATGTGTCCGCAGATAATCATGAGGATATATACGAGAGATCAGACTGTGAGAAAGGTGGCGGCAGGTTATCTTCGGATTGTGTCTGTGACTTATCTCCCAATAGCTATATCTTCTCTGACATCAGTACTTCTTCGCTGTATGGAAAAGGCGGAACTTCCGATGTATGCGAGTATCTGTTCGGCAGTTATGAACACAGGATTGAATTACGTGTTGATATTTGGAAAGTGTGGTATTCCTAAAATGGGAGTACAGGGTGCGGCAATAGCGACTGTAATCTCCCAATCGGTGAATTGTGTATTATTGCTTGTTTTGTTCTTGGGATATTATGGAAATAAAGGACAGAAATTAGTATTAAAATTTACTCTAAAAATGACTTCTGAAAAGTATAAACAATATTTGGGAATCTTGCTCCCAATCTTGATCTGCGAGTTTTTGTGGACACTTGGTGAAAACATATATGCGGTTATCTATGGGCATATAGGGACAGAAGCTTGTGCAGCCATGACATTAACGACACCAATTCAAGTACTGATGATTGGAGCATTGAGCGGGGTCTCACAGGCAGCGGGAGTGATAATCGGTAAGACTTTGGGAAGTGGAGACAATGAACGGGCGTATGAGGAGTCGAAAAAGTTGATGAAATATGGACTTATCGGTTCTATATTGCTGTCGGTTCTTTTGATCTTTCTAAGTAATTGGTATGTTTCCATTTATCAGGTGGAAAGTCATGTGAGGATGCTGGCGTGTCAGATTTTGTTCGCATTTGCGTTGATAGCACCAGTCAAAGTACAGAATATGATTCTTGGCGGTGGAATTATCCGAAGTGGCGGTAAGACAAAATATATTATGTGGATTGATTTTGTCGGAACATGGTTATTCGGTGTACCGCTGGGATTTCTCACTGCTTTTGTGCTAAAGCTGGAAATCCCATACGTATACTTTATCCTTTCGCTGGAGGAATGTGTCAGATTAGGAATCTCATTTGTGGTGTTTCGGAAAAGAAACTGGATGATGCAATTATAATGTTAGAGATTCCAGCATCTCATGAACAGTCTTGCCGGTACAAGGGTGGTGTTTGTATGGTGCGATCTCATGAAGTGGCTTTAATACAAAGTCTCGTTTGTGCATTTCGACATGAGGGATGCATAAGTCCATAGTCTCATAGATGAGATCATCATAGAAAATAATATCCAGATCCAGTGTACGAGGACCCCAGTGAATGATGCGTTCTCGCCCGGCAGCCTGCTCAATACGATGAAGTTCGCTTAACAGTTCCGCTGGAGGCAGAAGTGTACGAAGTTCAAGACAGGCATTCAGAAAGTCGTCTTGTTCGGTCATTCCGTAAGGCTCTGTTATCAGAAAAGAAGAGACTTTAGTTACTTCACAGTAAGGAGTCGTGTTTAAGGCAGTAATTGCATCGTTTAGATATTGCTCTTTATTCCCAAGATTAGAGCCGAGTGCAATATAGGCGGTATGCCATTGGCGCTCGATTTCAACAGATACGGTTTCCAGAGGAAGACCAATCGGAGCCCAGGGCTTTTTGAGCTCTAATTGAATCTTTTCTAGACCGGCAGTGTGGAGTAATAATTCTTCTGCCAGAGCTTCGGCTGCACGCTCGAGTAGTTTATACGTATGTGTTTTTAAAAAATGATCGATGAACTGGCTTATTTCGCCATAATGGATAGAGTCGGTTAATTCGTCGGTTTTCCCGGCTTTTCGAGTGCTGGTGTACAGAATGGCTGAGACGATAAACTTCTGACCCAGTACATTTTCTTCTGGGAATACCCCGTGATTGGCGAAGATTTCCAGGTTTGATATCTTGATTTTATCCATGGTTCTTACTCCTTTGCAAGATGGCTTCTATCATGGTAATTGCCCTGTGATTCGCCTTGACATCGTGAACTCTTACGAAAGAACAGCCGTGCAGCATTCCATATACTGTAGTAGCAAGGGTTCCTTCTTCGCGTTCATCAGAAGGAAGATCCAGGGTAAGTCCAATGACTGATTTTCGGGAAGTTCCAAGAAGAATCGGATATCCGAGTTCCTGCATGCAGTCAATTTCCCGGATAATATCCAGGTTCAATTCATAAGTTTTGCCAAATCCTACTCCGGGATCAAGGATGATCTTATCGTCTTCGATTCCTGCTTTTTTCGCAAGAGAGATGCATTCTTTCATATCCTCCAAAAACTCAGCAATAAAGTTCTGATATAAGGCTTCTTTTCGATTGTGCATCAGGCAGCAGGGCACCTGATAACGGGCAATTAGTTTGGCCATATGTTCGTCGTATTTTAATCCCCAGATATCATTGACCAGATCAGCTCCGGCATCAAGAGCTGCCTTTGCAACCGTACTTTTATAAGTGTCAATAGAGACTGGAATATCGAAATGGTGTTTTAGCTGTTCAATGACGGGAGCAACACGTTCGATTTCTTCGGCATCCGTAATCTGTGTATGTCCGGGACGTGTGGACTCTCCGCCAACATCCAGAATATCAGCCCCATCATGGATCATTTCTTCCGCATGTCTGAGTGCGGCATCCAGATGCTGATATTTTCCTCCATCGGAAAAAGAATCAGGGGTTACATTTAGAATTCCCATAATATAGGTATGGTTTGTAGCATCAAAGTTTTTCTCTCCAATAATCATAATAGAATCTCCATATTTTTCTTATTATTACTCCAATTACAATCTGCTTCTGCCTGACATGCGTAGCAGGCCCGGGATGCCTTATCACTCTCATATAGAAGCGCTTCCAGCGGTTCGGCATCTTGTCGAAGCCTTCGGTGGCCGCGGATTGCAGTCAGGATTTGTTGCTTTTCCTCTGGTGTAAAGCAGATCGGTTCAGGCATGTCGGATAATATTGTAGCTGCAATCGCTTCACTTGCGATTTCGTGTGGAGTACCGTCTTCATATTGACGGTATTTTCCGATATCATGCAGAAGAGCAGCGGCATAGATGAGTTCCTTTCGGATGCCAAGTCCGTGTTCAAGATTATGAATGTATGCAATTCTTGCCACATCCAGAAGATGCGTCATCTGATGGCGGCAGAAGATACGGTCATATTCTAATTCTTCAAGCCGCTGGTAAGAGGAACGGTATAAAGGATGTTTTCGCAGAAATGCGACCTGCTGCATGGAATCATAACAGTCAGATGGTATTACTTGTGTCTCAGACATAGTTTCCTCCAATAGAAATAACTTTAGCGGTTCAGTATATGGAAAAATCGTTCTTCCAACACAGGATTGTTCTCAAATTCCCCTCGTTTTGCAATCGTCACAGTCTGGCTTCCGGGTTTTTTGATGCCGCGCATAGTCATACACATATGCTCCGCCTCAATCATAACCATCACACCTTTCGGCTGCATGTGCTCCATCAGAGCGTCTGCAATCTGGCCGGTTAATTGCTCCTGAAGCTGCAGTCGTCTTGCAAATACCTCTACCGTGCGGGCTAGCTTGCTTAGTCCGACTACTTTCCCGTCCGGGATATAGGCAATATGCACTTTCCCGTAAAATGGCAGCATGTGATGTTCGCAGGTGGAATAGAAAGTAATGTCTTTTTCTAACACCATCTCACTGTTCTCCACGTGAAATACCTTGCAAAGGTGTGTGCCGGCATCCTCGTTCATCCCACCATAGAGCTCTTCACACATACGCGCAATGCGGTCTGGTGTCTCACGCAGACCCTCGCGGTGGATATCTTCTCCGATGCCTTCCAGCATGAGTTGAACGGCTTGTTTGATTTTTTCTTGATCTATCATAGTTTCTTTCCTTCTATCATTTTTTTTTCTATTATTTGTTGCGTGAGTTGGTGGTATTCTTCGCGTACCTGTCCCAGATAGGAAAGGGAGCCAAAAGCAAGGATGATATTATCTCCATCGGATGGATCCATAGCTTTGGCATCTGCCAGAGCATTTTTCACAGCATCTTTGATGCTTCGCTCACAGGATACGGGAATGTCAGGTGAACAGTATGTCCTCATCACTTCTGCAAGATCACCAGCAGAAAGTGTACGTTCTGCATTGGGCAGATCAACCGTGTGCACAGACTTTGCCGATGGAGCCATGATTGCAGCAAGCTTTTGATATTCTTTATCATGGAATACTCCCATAATATAGATAAGACGCTTTCCTGGGAAATAAGTATCAATGGATTCTTTTAATCGCTTTGCAGCATCTTCGTTGTGTGCCCCGTCGATGAAGAACAGAGGGTGTTCTCCAAGACAGGTAAAGCGGCCCGGCCAGGAAGTCTGGGAAAATCCTGTATCAATGTCATTTTCTGTGATATTATATCCCAGTTCTATAAGTGCATCTATAACTTCCAGTGCAGTGATGGCATTATCGGCCTGGTATTTTCCAGCGAGAGGGCAGAAGATGTGTTCTCGCTTTTTATAGGAAAAAGTCTGACCGGAATAGCTTTCATTCAGAATCGTTCTTTTATTGCGTTCTGCAGTGTGAAATGGACAGTGTAAAGAGTTGGCTCGTTGTTCTAATATCTGCAATACTTCTGGTTTCTGAGGAGCAGAAACAACTCTGCATCCAGATTTTATGATACCGGATTTTGTCTGTGCAATCTCTTCTATAGTATTGCCGAGAATTCCAAGATGATCAAGACTGATAGAAGTAAATACAGCGCACAGCGTATTTTCAATAATGTTCGTTGCGTCTTGATCACCGCCAAGTCCACATTCCAGAACAACCAGGTCACAGTGCTCTTCTTTGAAATATAAAAAAGCTATTGCTGTCTCAGCTTCGAACACAGTCGGGCTTCTCTTGCCGGCTGTCTCCATGCGCGCAATAGCTTCCTGGATCTTATGTGTACATCTGGCGAATGCTTCTTCAGATATCCATGTTCCATCAATCTGAATCCGCTCCAAATAGGAAACCACTGTTGGCGATACATATCGTCCGGTCTTGTATCCTGCCTGACTTAAAATTGAAGAAGTGTATGCAAGCACAGATCCTTTTCCATTAGTCCCTGCGATATGTATAAACTTTAGATCTTTCTGAGGATCACCCAGTTCATGCAACAGTTCACGAATCGTATCCAAACCAAGTACACTTCCGTATTTTGACATATTGTCTAAATATACCCTTGCTTCTTTATAGGTCACGTTCTTCGTTTCCTTTCATATTACTGTTATCCATCATAGCACTAAAGGACATTTTCGACAAGCCAGTTTCTGGAATCTTTTTACGTTGTTATGTATCTGAAGAAAGATGCGGATATCAGGTTTTTCAGTTCATAATGATAAAATACATTCATACGTGTAACGAATCTCATTTTTTGGTAGTCTAATAATCAAAGGAGGTGGAAATCGTGAGTTTTGAAGAAATATATCGTTTGTATTTCAGAGATGTATATCTTTTTTTGCTTGCAATGAGTGAAAACCCTGATATTGCAGAAGAGATTACACAGGAAACATTCTATAAAGCGTTAAAGAATATCCATAAATTTAAAGGAGAATGTTCGCTAAAAACCTGGCTTTGTCAGATCGCAAAGAATACATATCTGACACATTGTAAAAAACAAAAACGATTGACTCACGAAGATATCTCCGAAGTGTATGCGGATGCAACGATGGAAGATCTGGTGCTCCAGAAAGAAGAGGAGTTGTCTGTTTACAGGATAATGAATTGTCTGAACGAGCCGTTTAAAGAAGTGTTTATGTTAAGAACGTTTGGTGATTTGTCATATAAGGAAATCGGGGAGATATTTGGGAGAAAAGAAGGATGGGCACGCGTGACATATCATCGGGCTAAATTAAAGATCCAGGAACATATCAAGGAGGAATCGTAATGAGTGATAAGATAAGCTGTAATGTGATTCAAGATCTGCTGGTTCTGTATGAAGATGAGGCATGCAGTGAGGAAAGCTGTAAACTGATTGAAGATCATCTCTCGAAGTGTGAGGTGTGCAGAGATATCTATGAGAAAGCAATGAAAACAGTTCCAGTCACAATGGAAGATCGTCAGGAGGAAGAGCGTTTTGTAAGATTTGCCAAAAAGATGAAGCGAAAATTAAATTCATTCTATATTATCCCGATTGCACTTTTTCTGCTGCTCGTATTGATGATTGATTATGCGTGGTCAGAATATTTTTCGGTCTGGATTAATTCTGTTGCAGCAAAAGATGTCAAAATTACAGAATTATATCAGCTTGATACGGGTGATATCTATTGTACGATTCAGACAGACAGACCATTTGCACATATTACAGATTATGGGATACAGATAGATGGTAATCCAGATGGTGATAATGATGAGGCATGGTATGAGCTTCACTTTCAATATCTGATGCCATGGCAAGATGAAGAAGACAGCTTTTATTCAGACTGTAATGGAAAGATCAGTTTTATATTTCCAATGACACAGACGGTGCATTATGATTACCTCTATACCTGTTCATCTATTTTTTACACAGGAAAAAATAAAAGTGATAAAGCAATCATCTGGAAAGAAGGGCAGTCAGTAGAGAAAGCCCCGCCAGAGATTCAAAAGAAAGCAGATCAATATTATTTGTTGGAAGAGGAACATTATGGATACCCGATTTATATACGAAGTGGAGAACGAAAATGAAAAATTCGTCTGTAAAGATAATATGGATTTTGGCATGGAAATATATGAAAAGAAATAAGCACCGAACAATTTTGACAATTCTTGGGATTGCATTGTCTGTTGCAGCGTTAACCTTTGTTGTCCTTTTCTCTTCAGCGTTTCGCAATGCTGAAGAAGGTAAGATTATAGAAAAAGAAGGAGGATGGCATGCCAGATTTCATCAGGTGACGGAAAAACAGATTCAGGAAATTGCAACGTGGAATAAAACAAAGCAGATAGCGGTGACGTCCAATTGTGAAGAGCATGCCGGCAATTGTGTGGATGTGGAATTAAAGCATCCAGGAGTATCTGCAATCGGCAGGACACAACGTTTTGCAGAAAAGATTAATATGAGCATACTTCCCGAAGAAGAGCAGTATGAAGATATCGGGCATGAAAAAATAAAATACAATATTACTTATCATTATAGTCTGTTAGAACTATACGGTATATTTTACGAAGGAGCGCAAGGATCAGGGGCATTGACACTTACAATGATTGTAATTATCATCATTTTTTCCAGTGTGTTTATCTATAATGTGTTTGCAATCTCTGTCAGTGAAAAAATCAGATACTTAGGTATGCTTGGAAGTGTGGGTGCTACCAGATGGCAGAAAGCAAATTGTATATTTTTTGAAGGAATAATAGAAGGAATGTCAGGAATCTTTCTTGGACTTATTCAGGGAATCTTCATAGAAAAGCAAGTACTCTCAAGGAAAAGTGATATGGAATTTATAATAAACAGAATCGATATAGGAATGATTCTTTTATGTGGACTCCTGATAGTATCTCTGGCAAGTATGATACCAGCATCAAGAGCCAGAAATGCATCCATTATGGATATGGTAATTCGCAGATATCCTTCAAAACTGGAAGGGCAAAAGCTTACAACATAAAAAAAACAACATCGTATATTGGGAACGGAAGGTGCGATTGCTTTGAAAAATGTATTCTTTCATGAAAAACAGTATACTATCTGCATTGCTATGTTAAGTCTTATCTGCTGTATTATGGTATGGGCATGTTTTGGCATGCAATGGAGAAGGGAATATACAAAGATAACAGGAGTTCAGCTAGATGGGGAACCTCTTCGGCTTGTTTTCCAATGTGGTATGCTGATTGCTCTGACAGCGTTTTGTATGACCAGTATGATTCAAAAGATTGCAGCTGATATCCGTATGAGACGAAGAGAATTTGCGGTCTATCAGTCGTTAGGCATGGGAAAAAGGCAATTGGCTAAGATGATGGTCATTGAAAATTCTATTTATGGGATCGCAACAGGAATCATTGGGATTCCGTTCAGTATTTTTCTGCTGCATGAGCAGTATAAAGAGATTGCAATTGGAGGTGTGTATGTAAAAACGGCACAGGATGCCTGGGTTGTAAAGTTCCAATTGAGTATGCCGTATCAAATTGTTGTCGCGGAAATATTGCTGGTATTGGTGGTGGTTTTGCTGCCTACGCTGTATGGTCTGACAAAAATGAAGAGATTGGATATGCAATATATCTGTAATGAAAATGATTGATTAAGGGGGTATTATGACAATATTACGGGTAGAAAACTTAACAAAGATTTATGGTACAGGAGAAACGAAGGTGAAAGCTCTGGACCATGTCTCTTTTAATGTAGAAAAAGGAGAATTTATTGCAATTACTGGTGCGTCTGGTTCGGGAAAATCTACGCTGTTACATTTAATGGGAGGTGTGGAAAAAGCAACAGAAGGAAGGGTGTTGATAGGAAATACAGATATTTTAGCATTGAATGAAAATGAACAGGCTGTTTTCAGGAGAAGACATATTGGGCTTATCTATCAGTTTTATAATTTGATTCCGATACTGACTGTAGAAGAAAATATTCTACTTCCTTTACTGCTGGATGGGAAAAAAATAAATACAAAACGACTTTCTGGAATTGTGAAAATGTTAGGGCTCGAGGCGCGCAGAGAGCATTTGCTAAGTCAGTTGTCTGGAGGTCAGCAACAGAGAGTCGCAATTGGAAGAGCTCTGATTACGCGCCCTGCGATTATCCTTGCAGATGAACCTACTGGTAATCTCGATCAGAAAAATACATTAGAGATCATGCATTTATTCCGAATACTTAACCAACGATTGGAGCAGACTATTCTTATGATTACACATGATCTGGATCTTGCAAAGCAATGTGACAGAATCATAAGAATTGAGGATGGAAGAGTATGAAGACATTTGAAGAACTTTATCGTGATCTCTTGGAAAGGAAGGTATCGTTAGAGGAACCGTTGCCGGACGGATATGATCCATATCATCTGGATTGTCTGTTGCATCCAGAAAAGTATGCACCCGTCCTTCCGGTCAGTACATGTGAGCAGTGTGCCTATGACAGAGCGTGTCAGAACAGTTGTATCTTTGATGCGATTGAGAGGGAAGCATCCGGGAAATTATGGATCAATCCCTCTCTTTGTGTTGGCTGTGAGGCATGTATCGAAGCCTGTAAGGATCATCACATTGTTGCTGGGAAGGATGTGCTGCCGGCTATGAAAGCAGTAAGAGAGGCAAAAGAACCAGTATATATGATGATTGCACCGGCTTTTCTCGGACAGTTTGGAGAAGATGTGACACCGGGAAAGCTTCGGACTGCGTTTAAGGCTCTGGGATTTACCGGAATGGTGGAGGTCGCGTTATTCGCAGACATTCTAACACTGAAAGAAGCGCTGGAATTTGATAGCCATGTGAAGCAAAAAGGAGATTATCAGTTGACCAGCTGCTGCTGCCCAGTGTGGATTGCCATGATACGTAAGAGTTATCATGAGTTGATGCCTCATGTACCGGGCGCTGTATCACCGATGATTGCGTGTGGACGTATGATTAAAAGGATTCATCCAGATGCTCTGACGGTATTTGCCGGTCCATGCCTTGCGAAAAAGAAAGAAGCAAAGGAGCCGGATATTGACGATGCTGTCGATTATGTACTGACATTTCAGGAAGTCCGTGATATCTTTGAGGTGGCAGACATCCATCCGGCAGAACTGACAGACGAGTGGAAGGAACATGCATCAAAGGCGGGAAGGCTCTATGCAAGAACTGGAGGGGTAAGTCAGGCTGTCTCAGAGATGGCAGAACAACTGCAGCCTGACCGTAAGATTCAAGTCTGTTCAGAGCAGGCAAATGGAACCAGAGAATGTATGGAAATGATCCAACGGATCAAAGAAAATCAGACAGAAGCAAACTTTTTTGAGGGAATGGGATGTATCGGCGGGTGTGTAGGTGGACCGAAAGCAATTGTTGAGAAAGAAGAAAGCCGAAAACGGGTAGATATATACAGTGATGAAGCGTCATTTCAGACGCCCTTGGAGAATCCCTATGTATTGAAGATTCTGGAAGAACTGGGATTTGGGACAGTGGAAGAACTTTTGGAGGAAGATTCTCTGCTAACCAGAGATTTTCATTAAGAGTTGGTTGTAATCGGAGGGTAAGATAGGGTACAATAGAGCTCGACAGTATTTTGCCAGGAGGACAAATGATGAAGTATTATCTGGCCCCTTTGGAGGGGATTACGACTTATATCTACCGCAGAGCATACCATACTTATTTTCATCCGATGGATAAGTATTTTATCCCTTTTCTATCTCCACATATGAAGAAGGGATTTACAACGAAAGAATTGAGAGAAATTGCACCTGAGAATCATATGGGAATGAGGACGATTCCCCAGATCTTGACGAATCATGCGCAGGATTTTGCCAGAACAGCGCAGAAACTGGAAGAACTTGGATATGATGAGATCAACCTGAATTTGGGTTGTCCATCGAAGACGGTAGTGTCAAAAGGACGGGGGTCAGGATTCCTTGCTCAGCCAGAAGAGTTGGATCGATTCCTGGATGAGATCTATGCGAATGTGAAGGTTAAGGTCTCAATTAAGACCAGACTTGGTAAATATCAGCCTGATGAATTTGAACGGCTGTTGTCAATATATAATCAGTATCCTGTAGAAGAGTTGATTATCCATCCCAGAGTGCAGCAGGATTATTACAAAAATACACCGAATTATGAGGTGTTTGGTGAGGCACTCAAGAACAGCCGGAATCCAGTTTGTTATAATGGGGATCTGTTCAGGACTGAAGATGTCAGACGGCTTGAACAGAGATTCCCGGAAGTATCAACGATTATGCTGGGAAGAGGAATTATATACAATCCGGGTCTTGTCAGCGAGATGGAGGATGGAGATAAATTAGATAAGAATCGTCTTCGTCAGTTTCATGATCAGATATTTGATGAATATCAGAGTCTCAATATGGGAGAGAGGAATGTACTTTTCAAGATGAAGGAAATATGGTGTTATATGGGACATCTCTTCCCAGATTGTGAAAAGCCTCTTAAGAAGATAAAAAAGGCAGAACATATGAATAAATATGAAGAGGCCGTGCGAGAGATTCTATAGTTTTTCTTTACTTTTGCATAAATTTGCAATATAATAGAAAAAAATTCCATATACAGGAATTTTTGGGGAGGCGTTTGTTTGGAACATTTGAATCAGTTAATTGCAGAGAATTTGAAAGAGATCCGCAAGAAAAAGGGATTAAGTTTAGAACAGGTATCCTCACTTACCACAATCAGTAAGAGTATGCTGAGTCAGATTGAACGTGGAGAAGTGAATCCGACGATTTCAACAGTATACAAGCTTTCTCTTGGCTTAAAAGTTCCGGTTACTGCATTTACAGCAGATAAGCCGATGCCATTTTCAAAAACAGGGAAAGCAGAAGTGATTCCTCTGGTTGGAAACGAGGGGAAATATCGCCTGTATCCAATCTTTAGTTTTCGGGACGGGCAGGATTTTGAAATATTTGACCTGGAATTTGATGAAGGTGGTATGATGGCTGGAAATCAGCAGATGAATGGAACCAGAGAGTTCATCACAGTGTATGCCGGACAGTTGACAATGATCTTTAAAGACAGGGAATATGTATTGGAAGCAGGAGACTCTGCGTCTTATAATGCTTTTGATGAATACATATACAAAAACACAGGAAAGGGTATGGTGACTGCCTGTATTGTAGTCCATTATCCGAATTAGAAAGGAGTTTTGCAGCATGGAAGACCAGAAGAAACGTGTATATGACGCATTGGACAAGTTGAAGATCAAGTATGAGGTCGTGGAACATGAACCCGTACATACGATGGAAGATATGGATAGATTAGGATTACCGGAGAAAGGAACTCTGTGTAAGAATCTATTTTTAAGAGACTCAAAAGGAAAGAGACATTTTCTTGTGACCTGTGATGAAAAAAAGAAGGTTGACCTGAAAGCATTAGGCAGACAGCTGGGAGCTGGAAATATCAGTTTTGCTTCCGAAGATCGTCTGGAAAAATATCTGGGACTGAAGCAAGGAAGCGTATCTCCATTTGGACTTATGAATGATACAGATCATGCAGTAGAATTCTTTATAGACAAAGACCTGAGCAGATGCAAGAGCCTGGGAATACATCCACTGGAAAATACCGCGACCGTATTCTTGTCATTCAAAGATCTGGATAAATTCCTTTGGGATCTCGATGTAGATGTTGTGAAGATTAAGTTATAGATTCTATCTTTTGTTCGACAGCTCTCGAACATCCTGCCATTCCTAAGTTCCACCCATCTCCTACCCAGGGGTCTCGACCAATGAACAAATTTAATACTTTTTTTATTGCATGTTCTGGTCATGAGAAGTAGAATAGGTAACGTAGTGATAGATGAAAGAGAGGATCAATATGGAAGAGCAGAATAGACAGGTCCCTCCTATGCCGCCGAGAAGCAATGGAAAGCGAATGTGGCATTTGTGCGGACCGCTTGTTATAAAATGGGCAATCGGATTCGGTGTCAGTATGGCTGCGATGATGGCATTGAGTTTTACGTATATATATGCACATTATGATGCTGCGATGAGTGCAATGCAGGATGAAACACAGATGATGAATCTCTATGCGAATCTGTTGGAGGAATATGTCAATGCAACGACACTTGTAGAAGGAATTGCGGCATTGGTTACAATTCCTGTGATGCTGGTACTGTTTCATAAAGACAGGGTTGCAGAAAAGTTACGAGGTGTGATTCCGAACAAGAAAGCTCCAATCTGGAAGTATCTGGCGGAGATTGTCTTGGCATTATCGTTGAGTATGGGATTGAATAATTTGATTCTTATTGCGAACCTGTCTTCCGTCAGTGATGGATATCAGGAGACGATGGATGCACTTTATTCAGCTCCATTATTCGTGCAGATCATTTCCCTGGCGGTCTTAGTACCAATAAGTGAAGAGTTGGTATTCCGGGGATTGCTTTTTAAGCGATTACGGGAGCAGGGAGCATTTATGCAGGCTGCGTTGTATTCTTCAATTGTATTCGGATTGTTGCATATGAACATGGTACAGATGATCTACGGATTTATTCTTGGAATGATGCTGGCATATGTTTATGAAAAGTATGGTTCTGTGAAGGCGCCGATTGTGGCACATATGGCTATGAATTTGTTGTCTGTACTTGGAACGGAGTTCAAACTGTACGAGTGGTTAGTGGAAGATTCCTTGAGAATTGGTATTATAACAGTAGTGTGTGCGGCTGTTTCAGCAACGATGTTTGTATTGATTCAGAGAATCGATGAGAGACCGGATATAGAAGAACAAATGAATAAAAATGAAAATCTGGCAGATGCATAAACTGCCAGATTTTTTTTGCAAAAATATTAAATAATCTAATTATCTGACAATTTAATAAAAATAATTGTTTACATTTTAACAGAAAAGTAGTATAGTAGGAAAAAATAAAAACAGAAAGGACTAGATATATGAACGAGCAGACAGTAAGCAATCAAGCTGGATTGTATCGTTCTCAGTTTGAACATGACAACTGCGGAATTGGTGCGATCGTTAATATCAAAGGCCAAAAAAGTCATGATACAGTGGCAAATGCCTTGAAGATAGTAGAAAATTTAGAGCATAGAGCTGGCAAGGATGCCGAAGGTAAGACAGGCGATGGAGTTGGAATTTTATTACAGATTTCACACAAGTTTTTCTCCAAAGTCTGCGAACCTCTCGGCATCTTTTTAGGTTCAGAGAGAGATTACGGGGTGGGAATGTTTTTCTTTCCTCAGGATGAGCTGAAAAAGAATCAGGCAAAAAATATATTTGAAGTGATTGTCAAAAAGGAAGGCATGAATTTCCTGGGATGGAGAGAAGTGCCGGTAAGACCTGATGTGCTGGGAAGTCGTGCGGTAGAATGTATGCCTTGTATTATGCAGGGATTCATTGAACGTCCGAAAAAGATTGCAAAAGGAATTGATTTTGACAGACGACTATATGTCGTACGCCGAATCTTTGAGCAGAGCAGTGATGATACTTATGTAGCATCCCTTTCCAGTAGAACGATTGCCTACAAAGGAATGTTTTTGGTAGGACAGCTTCGTTCATTTTTTGAAGATCTGCAGAATGAGGATTATGACTCTGCGATTGCATTAGTGCATTCCCGATTTAGTACCAACACGAATCCAAGCTGGGAACGTGCACATCCGAACCGTTTTATCGTACATAATGGTGAGATTAATACGATTCGTGGAAATGCAGATAAGATGCGCGCCAGAGAAGAGAATATGGAATCAGAATATCTGAAGGGCGAACTTCATAAGGTTCTTCCGGCAATCAATACTGCGGGTTCTGATTCTGCAATGCTGGACAATGCAATTGAATTTATGGTGATGAGTGGTATGGATCTGCCATTAGCAGTTATGATTGCTATTCCAGAACCATGGGCGAATACCAAGAACATGTCTCAGAAAAAGAAAGATTTTTATCAGTATTATGCAACGATGATGGAGCCATGGGATGGCCCGGCCTCCATTCTGTTCAGTGATGGTGATTGTATGGGGGCAGTGCTTGACAGAAATGGTTTGCGTCCTTCTCGTTACTATATTACGAATGATGATACCTTAATTCTCTCATCTGAGGTTGGAGTACTGGATATTGATCCGAGAAAGATCGTTGTAAAAGAACGTCTTCATCCAGGGAAAATGTTATTGGTCGATACCGTAAAAGGAAAAGTGATTGATGACGAAGAGTTAAAAGAAATGTATGCGAGCAGACAGCCATATGGTGAATGGCTTGACAGTCATATGGTACAGCTGAAAGACCTGAAGATTCCGAATCAGAAGGTTCCTTCTTATACAGCAGAGGAATGCAAAAGACTTCAGAAAGCATTTGGATATTCTTATGAAGAAGTAAAGACATCTATCTTGACCATGGCAATGAATGGTTCGGAAGGTACAGCTGCAATGGGTATCGATGCACCGTTAGCAGTATTGTCTGATCAGCATCAGAACCTGTTCGGTTATTTTAAACAGCTTTTTGCCCAGGTTACAAATCCTCCAATTGATGCGATCCGTGAAGAAGTTGTTACATCTACAACCGTCTATATTGGATCAGACGGCAATCTTCTCGAAGAAAAAGAAGAGAATTGTAAGATGCTGAAGGTAAATAATCCAATTCTTACCAATACAGATCTTCTGAAGATAAAGAATATGAAGCAGGATGGATTCAAAGTAGCAGAGATTCCAACAGTGTATTATAAGAATTCCAGCCTTGAAAAAGCTATTGATTATCTGTTCATTGAAGTAGACCGTGCAATCCGAGAAGGCGCGAACATCCTGATCCTTTCTGATCGGGGAGTCGATGAATATCATGTTGCGATGCCATCCTTGCTGGCGTTGTCCGGACTACAGCAGCATCTGGTCCGTACAAAGAAGAGAACATCGGTGGCGATTATTCTGGAGACCGGTGAACCTCGGGAGGTACATCATTTTGCAACACTTCTGGGCTATGGCGCCTGTGCAATCAACCCATATCTGGCACATGAATCTATTAAGCTTCTGATTGATACGAACATGATCCAGAAAGATTATTATGCAGCTGTAGATGACTATAATCGTGCAATTATCAATGGCATTGTTAAGATCGCATCCAAGATGGGAATCTCCACGATTCAGTCTTATCAGGGTGCAAAGATCTTTGAGGCGATTGGTTTAAAAGAAGAATTTATCCGCAAGTATTTTACGGATACGGTAAGCCGTGTGGGTGGTATTGGAATAGAAGAAATAGCAAAGGATTATATTGCACGCCATTCTCAGGCGTTTGATCCATTAGGATTGGAAGTGGATCTGACATTGAATAGTGTGGGTCAGCATAAGTCTAAGAGTGGCGGAGAAAAACATCTTTATAATCCACAGACGATTCATATGTTACAACAGTCTACCAGACGTGGCGATTATGAGATGTTTAAAAAATACACGGAAATGGTCAATAAAGAAGGTGAACACATCAATCTTCGCGGACAATTAGAGTTCAATTATCCGAAGAAAGGAATTCCAATAGATGAAGTAGAAAGCGTAGATTCTATTGTTACAAGATTTAAGACAGGAGCGATGTCATATGGTTCTATTTCCAAAGAGGCACATGAGACATTGGCAATCGCTATGAATCGTCTTCATGGTAAATCTAACAGTGGTGAAGGTGGAGAAGAGATCGACCGTCTTGACAGTGACAGATGCTCTGCGATTAAGCAGGTGGCTTCTGGACGTTTTGGTGTGACTTCCAGATATCTGGTGAGCGCAAAAGAGATTCAGATTAAGATGGCACAGGGAGCAAAACCAGGAGAGGGCGGACATCTTCCAGGAGGAAAGGTATATCCATGGATTGCCAATACTCGTCATTCTACTCCTGGTGTAAGTCTGATCTCCCCGCCGCCACACCATGATATCTATTCCATCGAGGATTTGGCGCAGTTGATTTATGACTGTAAGAATGCGAATAAAGATGCGCGAATCTCTGTAAAGTTAGTATCAGAGGCAGGTGTAGGAACCGTTGCAGCAGGTGTTGCAAAAGCGGGTGCAGGACTGATTCTGATATCTGGATATGACGGTGGAACTGGAGCGGCACCGAGGAGTTCGATTCACAATGCAGGTCTTCCGTGGGAACTGGGTCTGGCAGAGACGCATCAGACCTTGATTCAAAATGGATTAAGAGAGCGTGTCCGCATAGAAACAGATGGTAAATTGATGAGTGGACGGGATGTGGCGATTGCAGCTATTTTGGGAGCCGAGGAATTTGGATTTGCAACGGCACCATTGGTAACAATGGGATGTGTTATGATGCGTGTATGCAATCTGGATACTTGTCCGGTCGGAGTGGCGACCCAGAATCCAGAATTGAGAAAAAGATTTACCGGAAAACCGGAATATGTAATTAATTTTATGCGTTTTATTGCACAGGACTTGAGAGAACATATGGCCAGATTGGGCGTGCGTACTATTGACGAACTGGTGGGCCGTACGGATCTGTTGCGAGTGAAAGAACAACCAACTTCTAACAGAGCGGCGACATTGGATCTGCAGCAGATTCTTTATAATCCATATGAAGGCACGAAGACTCCTGTTACATTTAACCCAAAGAAAGTATTCGATTTTGAATTGGAGAAGACGTTGGATGAAAAAGTTCTGGTGAAAGAATTGCTCCCGTCTCTTGAAAAGAAACAGAAGAGAATCATAGAAGTGGATGTTACCAATACCAACCGTACTTTTGGAACAATCTTTGGTTCAGAGATTACAAAACGGTATCCAGAAGGATTGCCGGAAGACAGTTTTGTTGTGAAATGTACAGGTGCCGGAGGTCAGTCATATGGAGCATTTATTCCAAAAGGCCTGACTCTGGAACTGGTCGGTGACAGTAATGATTACTTTGGCAAAGGCCTGTCTGGTGGTAAGTTGATAGTCTATCCGCCAAAGGGTGTTCAATATAAACATAATGAAAATATTATAATAGGAAACGTTGCACTCTATGGTGCTACCAGTGGAAAAGCATTTATCAATGGTGTTGCGGGAGAACGTTTCGCAGTGCGTAACTCTGGTGTGACTGCAGTAGTAGAAGGTGTGGGTGATCACGGATGTGAATACATGACCGGAGGACGTGTGGCAGTCTTAGGAAAAACTGGTAAGAACTTTGCGGCAGGTATGAGCGGTGGCGTAGCGTATGTCCTGGATATGGACAGCGATCTGTACATGAATGTAAATAAGCAGATGGTCAATATTGAACATGTATCGTCCAAGTATGACGTAAATGAACTGAAAAGTATGATTGAGGAACATGTATCAAATACGAACTCAGAGATTGGAAAAGAAATATTGGATAACTTCACAGAATATCTGCCGAAGTTCAAGAAGATTATTCCGATTGATTATGAACGTATGTTGAAGACCATTTTACAGATGGAAGAGCAGGGTATGAGTAGTGAACAGGCAAAAATCGAAGCATTCTATGCAATCAAAAATGGAAGATAGGGGGCGAGAAAAGTGGGAAAAGCAACAGGATTTATGGATTATGAAAGACAGGATAAGATAGCTGAAGAACCAAAAGAGAGAATCAAGCATTTTAACGAATTCCACACCCCTCTGTCCAGAGAAGAACAGGAACGTCAGGGAGCAAGGTGTATGGCTTGTGGTGTGCCATTTTGTCAGGCGGGACAGATGATCGCAGGGATGGCCAGTGGGTGTCCGCTGCATAATCTGGTACCGGAGTGGAATGATTTGATTTATCATGGGAATTGGGAGGAAGCATACCATCGTTTGAAAAAAACGAATAATTTTCCAGAATTTACTTCACGTGTGTGTCCGGCCTTATGTGAGGCAGCATGTACCTGCAGCCTGAATGGAGATTCTGTATCAACGAAAGCCAATGAATATGGAATTATTGAAAATGCATATGAACAAGGATATGCGTCGGCAAAACCAGTGAAAGTGCGTACTGGAAAGAAAGTGGCAATCGTAGGTTCAGGGCCATCCGGACTTGCGGCTGCAGATATGCTGAATCGCAGAGGCCACAGTGTTACTGTCTATGAACGTGAAGACAAAGTTGGGGGCCTGCTTCGTTACGGTATCCCTAATATGAAGTTGGAGAAACAGATTATTGACCGTAAGATTGCGATTATGGAAGAAGAAGGTATTACTTTTGTAACAGGATGTAATATCGGAAAAGATAAGAAGGCGTCAACATTATTGAAAGAATTTGACAGGGTCATCCTCTGTTGTGGAGCATCAAATCCAAGAGACATCAAGGTTCCGGGGCGAGATGCAAAAGGCATCTACTTTGCAGTAGATTTCCTGAAGTCAACAACAAAGGCTCTCTGGGCGAATAAGATGCAGCTAAAAGATGGAACTTATATCTCTGCAAAGGGCAAGAAAGTTATGGTCATAGGTGGAGGTGATACTGGAAATGACTGTGTTGGTACTTCGATGCGTCATGGTGCCAAATCAGTCCTTCAATTAGAGATGATGCCAAAGGCACCAGATGAACGTACAGAGATGAATCCATGGCCGGAATGGCCGAGAATCTGCAAGACAGACTATGGTCAGCAAGAAGCAATCGCTGTATTTGGAAAAGATCCCAGAGAATACCAGACCACTGTAAAAGAATTCAAGAAAGACAAAGATGGCAATGTATGTAAAGCAGTTCTTGTAAAACTGGAGTCTAAAAAAGATGAAAAGACGGGCCGAACGATGATGGCAGAGGTAGCAGGAAGTGAATATACTGTCGATGTAGATTTGGTGCTGATCGCAGCCGGGTTCCTGGGAAGTGAAAGTTACGTTACCAAGGCATTTGGTGTAAATGTAAACGAAAGAACGAATGTTGCAACACCAACAGGAGAATATCACACGAACATGAAGGATGTATTTACAGCAGGAGATATGCACAGAGGTCAGTCGCTGGTCGTGTGGGCAATCCGGGAAGGCCGGGAGGCAGCACAAGAAGTTGATATTAGTCTGATGGGATATACAAATATGAATATACAGTAAATACCTTGTTAGTTCTCAAAGATATTTCTTAAGATGTTACAAAAATGTTAAAAAATATTGCAAAAAATATCGTATTAAGGTATAATTGGTTCCAGATATAGGATTATCTATGTTAATAAGGGTAAAAGAGTATAAAAATAAGTTAAAGGATGATAAGATTTATGAAGAAATTTGGAACAAGACTGTTAGCTGTTGTGGTTGCAAGTTCTATGATTGCAATGCCGGTTATGGCTGCTCCTTCGGTAGATGATCTGAAGGAAGATAAAGCTGCGAAGGAGAGCGAAGTGAAGTCTCTGCAGGATGAATTGAACAGTATTATGACAAAGCTTAGCGATCTGGAAGAAGATCTGATCTCGAAAGGTGAAGAGATCAGTCAGGCAGAGAAAGATCTGGAGGCGGCAGAGGAAAAAGAGCAGGAACAGTACGAGGCGATGAAAAAGCGTATTAAGTTCATGTATGAAGAGGGAAATTCTACAGCACTTGAGACACTTGTAACATCCGAAGATTTTTCTGATCTGGTAAATAAAGCTGAATATGTACAGAATGTGCATACATATGATAGAAATCAGTTACAGGAATACGTAGAGACAAAGCAAGAGATTGCAGATCTGAAGACAACTCTGGAAGAAGACCAGCAAAAAATGGAATCTATGCAGGTAGAGTATGAAGAACAAGAAGAAGAGCTGAATACAGTGATTGCTTCTAAGCAGGCAGAAGTTTCTGATCTTGATGCACGGATTCAGGAAGCGGCTGAAGCGGCGGCAGCCAGAGAAGCTGAGGCACAGCGTCAGGCACAATTGCAGGCTCAGCAGGCAGCGAATAATACGAATACAGGAAATACGAACACAGGCAATACGAACACAGGCAATACAAATACTGGTTCAAGTAATTCTGGTTCATCGAATGTGCCACCAAGCGTAAATGGAGGCACTGTTGTAAGTAGAGCATACAGCCAGCTTGGTAAACCATATTCTTGGGGAGCTTGTGGACCGAATAGTTTTGATTGCTCTGGTTTCGTAAGCTATTGCCTGACTGGAAGTTATACTCGTATCGGAACGACAATGACTTTCATGGGATGGACAAGAGTAAGTAATCCGCAGCCGGGAGATGTAGTAACATCAGCTACCCATTGTGGTATCTATATTGGAGGTGGTCAGATGATTCATGCTCCACATACAGGAGATGTTGTTAAGATTGGACCGGTTCAGGCTGGTATGGTATATGTTCGCAGATAATATTCGAATTAATAAAGATTAATTTACAGCTCATTTTTTAACTGAGCTGTAAATTTTTGGGATTTTTGATAAAATAATTGAAAATTGACACATAATGTAGTATTCTGACCTTAAGATATCTCAGGGAGAATAGTATGTATAGACAAAGAGGGAGCCTTTGTTTGTGCGGATAATAATTAATAGGACGGGTGAGAGTATGAAGAAAAGATATGTGCAGACACTCATCACGGTTCTTGTGATGAGTTCTTTAGTTGTAATGCCTGTTATGGCAGAACCTAACGATGAAGTGCAGGCGCTGGAAATACAAAAAAGTGAATTGGAAGATCAGGCAGGAGATATTCAGAGTCAACTGGTCAGTCTTTTGGTTAATTTTAATGCGTTACAGCAGGATATAGAGAATCAAAGCCAGAGAATTGTACAGGCAGAGACAGATCTTCAGGAAGCCGAAGCAAAAGAGAAAGCACAATATGAAGATATGAAGCTTCGGATTCAGTATATATACGAAGAAAGTGATGATTCACTTCTAGAAGCCCTGATAACGTCCAGGTCTTTCTCTGAGTTGGTGAATAAGGCAGAATATATTCAGAATGTACATAGTTATGACAGAAAGCAGTTACAAGAGTATATAGATACAAAGCAGGAAGTTGAGAACCTGAAAGTAGAATTGGAAGCTGGACAGGCAGATATGGAGGCAATGGCAGCTGATTTGAGCACGCAGCAGGCAGGACTTGAAACAACGCTGGCGGATATGAGAAGCCGGATTGCAGATTTTGACAGTCAACTGGAGAGTGCAAAAGCGCAGGCGGCGGCGGAAGTACAGCAGTTGACGCAGGCAACAGAGAATGTGGTTGCTGCGGCAGAGCAGGGAGGCGGTAATGCATCAGTATCAAAACCTGCTTCTCAGCCATCCAACCCGACTGGCGGTACAAGTACTTCTACAGGAAATTCTAATTCTTCTGTAAGTAGTTCGAATAATACGAATACCAGTAAACCTTCTGGGGGAACGTCTGGAAGTACCGGAAGCGGCTCGACGACGACTTCGAAACCAAGCAATGTAGCTTTGGGACAGCAGATTGCCAACAAGGCATGTCAGTATATTGGTAATAAATATGTCTATGGTGGCAACAGTCTGACAAATGGTATTGATTGTTCGGGCTTTGTAAAAGAGATACATGCATTGTTTGGAATATATACTCCAAGAACTACGGATTCCATTCAGGTTGCTGGAAAAGCGGTAAGTTATTCTGAGATGCTTCCTGGAGATGTAATCTGTTATAGCCAGCATGTGGCAATTTATATAGGAAATAATACTGTAGTTCACGCGTCAAATAGTAATCCATATCCGGTCGGTGGTATTAAAACGACATCGCCAGCTAATTACAGGACGGTTCTGGCAGTAAGAAGATTCTGGTAATACATTGTGAAATATAAGTTAATGAGATCACATGGTAATGAGAAAAAAGCCTTGCATTTGCAGGGCTTTTATGCTATCATAAAAAAGTCGCAAAAAATCACGCATTTGTTTGTCCAAGATGGTGCCAAAGCTTGATAATAAGCCGGTTTCAAGGACTTACACATATGCGGAAGTAACAAAACCAAATGGAGGAAAGAAATATGAGCGTTATTTCAATGAAGCAACTTTTAGAAGCAGGTGTTCACTTTGGACATCAGACAAGAAGATGGAATCCTAAGATGGCTCCATACATCTACACAGAGAGAAATGGTATCTATATTATCGACTTACAGAAGTCTGTAGGAAAAGTAGATGAAGCATATCAGGCGGTATCTGATATCGCAGCAGATGGTGGCACAATCCTGTTTGTAGGAACAAAGAAACAGGCTCAGGATGCTATCAAGACAGAGGCTGAACGTTGTGGAATGTATTTTGTAAATGAGAGATGGCTTGGAGGTATGCTTACAAACTTCAAGACAATCAAGAGCAGAATTGCACGTCTGAAAGAAATCGAGAGAATGTCCGAAGACGGAACATTTGATGTACTGCCTAAGAAAGAAGTTATCCAGTTAAAGAAAGAATGGGAGAAGCTTGAGAAGAACCTTGGTGGAATCAAAGATATGAAGAAACTTCCAGATGCAATCTTTGTAGTAGATCCTAAGAAGGAAAAGATCTGTGTACAGGAAGCACATACACTTGGTATTCCACTTATCGGAATCGCAGATACAAACTGTGATCCAGAAGAACTGGATTATGTAATCCCAGGAAACGATGATGCAATCCGTGCAGTAAAATTAATCGTATCTAAGATGGCAGATGCTGTTATCGAAGCAAACCAGGGAATGACTGGTGAAGACGAAGTATACGAAGAAGTAGAAGAAGCAGTTGAGGAAGCAGTAGAAG
Organism: Bariatricus sp. SGI.019; assembly: GCF_050315235.1. NCBI lineage: Bacteria > Bacillati > Bacillota > Clostridia > Lachnospirales > Lachnospiraceae > Bariatricus > Bariatricus sp. SGI.019. The sequence goes on from NZ_JBNPOQ010000006.1 coordinate 42,891, forward strand.
AGTAATCTGATTTTTTGTATCGGGTGATACATTTTATAAGATGATAAAATGGAGGAAATAATCATGGCAGTTACAGCTAAGATGGTAAAAGAATTAAGAGAGATGACAGGCGCAGGAATGATGGACTGTAAAAAAGCTCTTAACGAAACAGACGGTAATATGGATGCAGCTGTAGAATACTTAAGAAAGAACGGACAGGCTAAAGCTGAGAAGAAGGCTGGACGTATCGCAGCTGAAGGTATTGTTATGGCTGACGTAAAAGATGACAAGGTTGCAGCAATCGTAGAAGTTAACTCTGAGACAGACTTCGTTGCTAAGAATGCAGAGTTCCAGGGATTCGTTAAAGCTGTTGTTAATCAGGCAATCGCTACAGAATCTGCTGATATGGACGCATTCATGGCAGAAGCTTGGAATGAAGATACATCTATGACTGTAAAAGATGCTTTGACAGCTAAGATTTCCGTAATTGGAGAGAATCTGAATATCAGAAGATTTGAAAAAGTTGCTACAGATGGATGTGTAGTTTCTTACATCCACGGTGGTGGACGTATCGGTGTTCTGGTAGAGGCTGATACAGATGTTGTTAATGACGAAATCAAACTTTGCTTAAAGAATGTAGCTATGCAGGTAGCAGCTATGTCTCCAAAGTATGTGTCTCGTGAAGAAGTTCCGGCAGATTATCTTGAGCATGAGAAAGAGATCCTGCTTGCACAGGCTAAGAAAGAGAACGAGGAGAGCAAGAAACCGAAGCCGGATAACATTATTGAGAAGATGATTATCGGACGTCTCAACAAAGAGATGAAAGAGATCTGCCTGCTTGATCAGGTATATGTACAGGATGGCGACCTTACAGTTGGCAAGTACGTAGAAAAAGTTGCAAAAGAGAATGGTGCAAATGTAACACTTAAGAAATTCGTTCGTTTCGAGACAGGGGAAGGTCTTGAGAAGAAGAATGAAGACTTTGCAGCAGAAGTTGCAGCTCAGATGAACGCATAATCTTACAGTTCGCATAAGAATTTGAACCGTATGATTATCATGTAAATCAACGAAAAACCTTGAATTTCCTATGAAAATGGGATAATTCAAGGTTTTTTTGCGTATTGGGGAATAAATTTTGACTTATCGTAAATTATCGCTATTTATGCATGGAATTGGGTAAAAGTTGGGGAGTGAGTTGGGGAATTTCAATTCCCCAACTGGAGTATGAAACTTTGCCTCATTCTTCTGAAATAAAAGGGCGAAGATTGCTTGTTTTATTTTATTGGGGGATAGCGTAGTTCCCCAACTTTTGGTGTATGATAATATGAGATGTCTTAACATTTTGTAAGTTGTTATGAAAATATTTTTCAATTGATGAAATTAAATATACAGATTATAATAGAGATAGATGAAAACTATTTGTAGTAGAAATGGAGAAAAAATGAAATATAAAATTATTGCTGTTAATAATGATACAACAATTAAAACAATTGTAGCTGAAATATCGGAGGAAGAATATGAAACTATTATGTCTAATATAAAACAACTTCAAATATCTATGTTGAGTAAAGATTATTATGTTGTAGTTAGAGATAATATAAAAGAGTTACTTGCGTTTTTGCCTACAATAAAGATGCAAGATAAGTATTCAATTGATACAATTAATCGATATACATACAATGTATTAGGCACTTTTTATGCATGGATTGAATATTATGAAAGCCATTATAAAAAAATTTTTGAACCCATTAAGAAAAAATATTATGATAAATATTTTGAGTATCGAATGATGTATAATCTTCGGATTTATATGACTCATTGTGAAATGGCGATTACAAAAATAGAGTTTTGGCCTGGAAAATTGGAAATGTATATATATATTGAACCAGAAAATTTGTTACAAAATTCGAGCAGATTGCAAAAAAAGATTATTACAGAGTTGCAGAAAATGCGTGATGATAATGAAAAAATTGATTTATATGAATTAATGTTAGGATTTGAAAAAATATTTACATCTATGCATAAAGAACTTTTAAAAGCATTAGAACCAGAATTACAAAACGTATTAAATGAAATAAATCCATATCTTCAATTTACATCTGAAGGAAAAGCAAAATTATGTTATATATATGAAAAAGAAACGGATAAGAGAGTATATTCATTAACGGCATTTATAGGAGCTTTTATAAATAAAATGTGTAATCCATATTAAATGTACATAGCCGATTGGTTCACTAAGAATCAGTCGGTTTTTCTATGCCCACTTTTATACATAGCCAGTCCCGTAAAAAGGATTGGCTATTAAATTTTTCGAGGAAGGAGGAAACCATATGACCAAGTGTAAAGTAATCGCCCTTGCAAATCAGAAGGGAGGAACCGCAAAGACTACAACTACATTAAATCTTGGAATTGGTCTTGCACATCAGGGGCGAAAAGTATTATTGGTTGATGCTGATCCACAGGGAGATTTAACAACTGCATTGGGTTGGACGAATGCAGACAGTCTTCCGATTACACTGGAAACGCAAATGAAGAAGATATTACAAGACGAACCATTTGTGTATAATGAAGGCATTTTGCATCATAAAGAAGGAGTAGATATTGTTCCGACCAACATTGAGTTATCGGGTATGGAAATATCACTGGTAAATGCCATGAGCAGAGAGCAGACATTAAAGCTGTATCTGGCAAATTTGAAAAAAGATTATGATTATATCCTGATTGATTGTATGCCTAGTCTTGGTATGCTGACAATCAATGCATTAGCTGCCGCAGACAGTGTAATTGTTCCAGTGCAGGCTCATTATCTTCCACTAAAGGGCATGACACAGTTAATGAAAACAATTGGTAAGGTACAAAGACAGCTAAATCCTAATCTGAAGATTGATGGAGTATTGCTGACACTTGCAGATATGCGGACAAAACTTGCAAAGACAACAGAGGATAGCCTTAGAGAGAATTATGGAAAGCATATTCGGATTTTCAAAACGATTATTCCAGTGGCTATCACAGCAGCAGAAAGCAGTGCAGCAGGACAGAGCATTTATGAGTATGACAAGAATGGAACTGTTGCAAAGGCATATGCAGAATTTACGAGGGAGGTGATTCAATGTGGCGAAAAGCAGAGAAATAAACATGAATCTTCCCTCAGCCGATGACCTTTTTACCACTCAGGAAGAAAGGGACCATAAGAATCAGGAATATGTAAAAAATATTTCTCTTTTTGAGATTACTGATTTTCCTAATCACCCATTTAAGGTAAGAATGGATGCTAAGATGGTGGAGACTATCGAAAGTGTTCGTGAACATGGTGTATTGGTTCCTGCTCTTGTCAGAGAGAAGCCAACAGGTGGGTATGAAATGATTTCTGGACACCGTAGAAAAATGGCAAGTGAACTGGCAGGGTTAGAAAATATCCCTTGTATTGTAAGAAATCTCAGTGATGACGAAGCAGTTATTGTCATGGTTGACAGCAATCTTCAAAGGGAAGAAATATTACCATCAGAAAAAGCATTTGCTTACAAAATGAAGTTAGATGTCATGAAAAGACAGGGACAAAGAACTGATTTAACTTCGTCGCCATTGGCGACAAAGTTGAAAGGGAAACGTTCTGATGAATTATTGGGTGAGGAGGTTGGAGAAAGTAAAGACCAAATAAGAAGATATATTCGATTAACCTACTTGATACCGGAAATTCTTGATATGGTCGATAACAAGAAAATTGCCATGCGTCCGGCGGTGGAGCTGTCTTATTTGCCAAAAGAAGAACAGGAGATATTGTACGATACCATGGAATCGGAAGATTGCACTCCAAGTCATGCACAGGCAATCAAAATACGCAAATTTTCCGCAGAAGGCAGATTGAATGAAGATGTGTTACTGTCGATTATGTCAGAAGAAAAGCCAAATCAGGTAGAGCAATGGAAAATTCCGAAGAATCGACTGAAGAAATATTTTCCATCGGGAACTACACAGCAGAAAATGGAAGAAACTATCATCAAAGCACTGGAATTATACCGAAGACGGGAAAAAAGCAGGGAACGATAAGCAATTTGACACCAAGGGAGCAGTCTATCCGTTGGCAGTCAATGAGAAATCAGCATTTTCCTGTTTTCCCCTCCCCACACCCTACCCCTTTGGTTTACCAGCAGATTACCAGCCGAAAAGACAATAAGGAGCCGGGAACATCTTTTCTTTCGGCAGGTCAGAGATTCCCACACCTGCATGACAGCAAGAAGTAAACAGAATAAAGCAATAGCAGGCGTTTCAGACGGACGTCTTTTTTTATTGGATTGAAAAGAAAGGAATTGTAGAAAATGAAGAAGATATGGAAACGAGTGTGTACAGGGATTCTTGCCCTGACCACGATTTTAACTGCATTGCCGATTACATCGGTTCAGGCAGCGGAAACACAGTATTGGACAGAGTCCGCAGAGAGAGTTGGACATGTGGAACATTTGATGAACGACGGAACAATAAAAAGTACTTTCAACGAAGGACATATGAAAGTAGAGGGCGAAACCGCCTACTGTGTAAATATCAACATGAAATTTAAGAATGGCTATAAAACTAGACATGACGCAAGTGCCAGCATGAGTGCAGATCAGATTGAAGATGTGGCATTGTCGCTTGAGTATATGAAACAGTATACAGGCAGTCACAGTAATCTGAGTGCAAATCAGGCATATCTTTTAGAGCAGTGCCTTGTGTGGCAGCGTTTAAGTGAGCATTTGGGTTGGCAGTGTGATAATGTCCGAGCTGTATATTCCGAGATTTCTCAGGATATTCAGAATGAAGTGTATGCTGGAGCGAAAGCATTTGTAAAGGCAAATAAGGGACGCTATAAATGCGGTGGATATATCTATACTGGAGAAGGACAGGACATCGGACAGTTTTGGGCAGAACTGAATGTTGGAAATGCAAAGGTAAAGAAAACAACCGCAAATGAGATAGTCACAAATGGAAATGCGATGTATTCCATTGCGGGAGCAACCTTTGGTATATTCTCAGACCAGAATTGTGGTAATCAGATTGGAACACTTACAACAAACGAAAATGGAGATACAAATGAGGTTGAAGTAACTGCCGGAACTGTTTATATCAAAGAGCTTTCTGCACCGAAGGGATATAAGCTGGATACGACAGTACGCAGTCTGAAAGTTGAAGCCGGAAAAACAGCCGTATTAAATGTTTCAGATGTTCCGAAAGTGACAGAAACATTGGTAGACCTGTTCAAGATTGATATGGAGACAGGAAAAGCAACTGCACAGGGAAATGCAGCACTGGCAGGAGCAGAGTTTACCTGGCATTATTATGACGGACTTTATACAAAAGACAACTTACCGGAGAAAGCAACACGTACCTGGGTTACAAAGACGGTAGCAGAAAAAGACAGTGACGGAACCATTCATTATGTGACAAAACTGGCAGATGCCTACAAAGTATCCGGAGATGCATTTTACACTCAGAATGAAAAAAGCGTATTACCACTTGGAACACTGACTGTTGAAGAAACAAAAGCACCAAACGGATATTTACTGGACGGAGCTTATATGCAGGCAGGAGACAGTACAGAACAGATAAAAGGAATGTATCTGACACAGATCACAGAGGACGGAGAACTTGCAGTTCTTTCCGGAAGCAATCAGTATTCCGTATCTGATCAGGTAATCCGAGGTGGGGTGAAGATTCAGAAACGTGATTTAGAGACAAAAGATACCAAAGCACAGGGAAGTGCCACATTAAAAGATACAGCATTTGCAATTATTTCTCTGAACGAGAATCCGGTTCTGGTAGAAGGAAAACTGTACAAGAAGAATGAGACAGTTAAGATGATTCAGACAGGAATTGACGGAATTGCAACAACGACGGCAGATTTACTTCCGTATGGTAAATACAAAATGGAAGAAACCAAAGCACCGGAAGGTTATCTGACTGACGGGGCAAAAGCGATTGAATTTTCGATTACAGAAAATGGAAAAATCGTGGATTTAACAGACGAAAGTCATTCCATTTACAACCAGATTAAACGTGGAGATCTGGAAGGCGTAAAGATTGGAGCAGGTACACATAAGAGACTTGCGAATGTTCCTTTTAAGATTACGAGCAAAACAACCGGAGAGAGCCATATCGTAGTGACAGATAAAAATGGTCAGTTTTCAACCGCTTCCGATTGGGCGTCTCATAAGAAAAATACAAATGCAGGAAAATCCAGTGAGGACGGTATCTGGTTCGGAACTTCTGAGCCGGACGATAGCAAAGGTGCATTGCTTTATGATACTTATGAGATTGAGGAATTATCTTGTGAATCCAATAAAGGCATGAAGCTGATCCCTGCATTTGAAGTTGTTGTCAGCAGAAATAAAGTGAAAATCGACCTTGGAACACTGACCGATGAGTATGAGAAAGAGATTAGCATTCATACAACCGCAACAGACAAGAAAACGGGCGAAAAGATAATTGTTGCAGGAAAGAAAGTAACGATTGTGGATACAGTTACTCTGGACGGTCTGGAAGAAGGAAGAAAGTACCAGTTAAAAGGCTGGCAGATGCTGAAAGAGGAAAATGCTGAACTGCTCATTGATGGAAAGCGTGTGGAAAGTGATTATACTTTTGTTGCTGACAGCGAGAAAATGAAAGTAGAGATTTCTTATACGTTCGATGCATCAGAACTTGGCGGACAGAATCTGGTTACATTTGAAGAATTATATGACCTGAAGAATCCGGAAGAACCTGTAAAAGTTGCAGAGCATAAGGACATTGACGATGAAGGACAGACGGTCCTGATTACAGAGCGAAAGATTTCGATTCATACCACAGCAACTGATAAGAACGGTAAGAAAGAAATCGAAGCCGGAAAAGATCTGACGATTGTAGATACAGTTACTTTAGATGGATTGGAAATCGGTACAAAGTATAAATTGTCTGGTTGGCAGATGGTTAAGGCAGAAAATGCAAAGCTGATTATTGATGGCAAAGAAGTTACCAATGATTATGAATTTATTGCTGATAAGGAAAACATGGAAGTGCAGGTTGAGTTTACTTTCGACGGCAGCACTCTTGGAGGAAAGCAGCTTGTAACTTTTGAAGAACTGTATGATATGACAAATCCGGAAGAACCGAAAAAGGTAACAGAGCATAAGGATATCAACGATGAAGGACAGACCGTAACCATCAAAGAAGTACCGGAAACACCAACCCCAGAGACACCGGGTACTACTACAAAGACAAGCAATCCTCCAAAAACAGGAGACACCGCAAAAGCAGGATTGTGGCTAGCCATTGCTGCATTGTCTGCAATGGGCGTTGGTGGGGTGGCTATCCATGCAAGAAAAAAGAAGAAAGCACCACTGGCGATTGAAGAAAAGAAAGAAGAAAGCGAGGACGAATAAGGATTACAGGGTGGTGAAATACCACCCTCTTACATAGCGAAACAGGCAAGGAGGACAAAAGAATGGTAGTGAACCAGAAAGCGGTAAAAGTTATCAATAAGATATTTGAAGCAGGAATTACAGAGGAAAAAGATATTTCTGCAATGACCTTGGACGAGATTTTGGAAATTCAAGGGATTACGGTTGCAGAGATTGGAATGATCAATGATTTGCAGAAAGCAATCAAAGCCAATAAAGTGATTACTTTTTTGGGAGGTGGAGCAGTATGAGATATGACGTTATGAATGAGTATTATACGGAAATCCGTTTGTTTGGAAAACCTGCATTATTTAACGATATGCGTTTGGATCAGGAGACAGTTCCGAAAGGGTTATATTTATATGAAGTCAGATATGATGATGAAACGTGGGAACCAGTCCAGATTGCAAAAGGCATTTTAGCGAATCATTTGGGTTCGGTTCTTACACGCGAACGGTTAAAAATACCAGCGAATGGTTATCTTGACCTGGAAGCGAAAACAGACTGGAAATATAAAGATAAGGGGTGCCGGACAGTGCAGGAGTTTTTAGAAAAATATCCAATCAGACAAAAAGAAAGAGAACGATAGGAGGAAGGTACGTGGTAAAGAAATTTGATGTCATTACAAAACTGTATGAGGAAGCAACGCAGGAAGTGACAGAGTCACCGGAAAAGTGGATAGCCTTTCTTCAGTCAGCCAGTAAAAATTACCGATTGCCATTTGATGAACAGCTTTTGATTCATGTGCAGCGTCCAGAAGCAACCGCAGTACTTCCTATGGAAAAATGGAATGAAAAGTTTGGACGGTGGGTAAAACGGGATTCTAAAGGAATTGCTGTATTTGATAAGAGTTCCGATAGATTAAAGTTAAAATATTATTTTGATGTATCCGATACCAGAGAAGGAAAGTATAAGCGTCTGGTGCGTCCGGTCTCTTTGTGGAGTGTGGCAGAAGAACAACAGGAACCAGTAAAAGAAGCCTTGGTAAATACATTTGGCGTGACGGACGGAGACAGAAAAGAGTTTGCGATGGTGATTCTGGAAGCGTCTCTGAATATTGCAGAGGATAACATTGGAGATTATCTTCCGGATATCCTACTTGCGACAAAGGATAGTCCGTTAGAAGAAATTGATGAGTTTAATATCCGGTTGAAAATGAAACAACTGCTTGCAAACAGCATTTCTTATATGCTTTTTTTGCGTTGTGGAATTGAACCGGACATTTATCTGGAGACAAGGGACTTTCAAAATATTCGGGACTTTCATACAAAGGAGTTAGTCAATCTCTTTGGCGTGGCTGCGAGTGATATGTCAGAAATGGCATTAGGAGAAGTTGCGGACACAATACGAAAGTTAAAGATACAGGAACGGAAGCAACGCACATTTGTTGAACAGAAAACAACAGATTATAATGTGGATAACAAACAGGAAATCGCAACAGAAAGGGGACAGGACAATGGCAGCAATCACATACAGCAGACAGGGAGATTATCTCCTGCCGAATCTTACAATTCCAGAGGGCGAGGAAGTTCACCTTGGGAAGTACGCATATCTCCGAAAACAATATCTGATGAAGAATCGGTACGGAATGTATCTGAATCTTCTGACAGCGGGAACATTGAACCAGCATCTGATTCAGACGGAGGAAGAAGCACAGAACAGAATGGAGACACTTATTCAGCAGATGGCAGAGAACGAGGGCGTGACAGAAGAACTGAAAGCCAGAGATCAGATGGAGTGGATCGGGAGAATGAACAATATCCGGCAGAGAGCGCAGGAAATCGTGAGGAACGAAATCCTGGAGAATTAGAAGAAAATAATAGGAGTAGTGACATACTTCCAAGTGAGGAAGAACAACTTCAAATATTAGAAGAGAAGGCAGAGGAAAAATCCCCTGCTTTTTCTTTTTCACAGGAACTGATTGATGAGGTTCTTCAAGACGGTCCGCATTTTGCAGATGGAAAATACGATATCTATTCTTATCTTAAACAGGAACATAGCACATCAGAAAATGTGAAATTCTTGCAGGGTGCATATGGCATAGGTGGAAGAACATTAAATATAAATGGAATAAAACTTGATGAAAACTATGACAGTAAAGGAATAAAACTACGGAAAGGATATGAAGTAGATTCACCAGAAATTTTACTGAAATGGAACGTAGTCGTAAAAAGAGTTGGAGAACTTATTGCTGTTGGAAGGTATCTTTCAGAGCAGGAACAGAAAGAATTTCCAGAGTATGAAAAAAGAAAAATTGCCAGAGGAAGACCTTTGCAGGAAGAATCTGAGCAACAATTAATATCAGACAGAGCTGTAACAGAATCGGAAAACGAATCGGCAGATTATGACATTTCTGAGGATACTGTTGTTACGATAGGAATGAAAGATTATGAAGTTGAGTTCCTGTCAGCAGAGAGAGTGGTACTTCGGGATCAGCAATATCCGATTTTTAGCGAAGAACTATCCAGAGAAGAATTTGACCGTAAGATATGTGAGAATCCGGCAAATGACCATTTGAAAATCAAACGGCCATTGCCGGAATTACCAGCCGAAGAAGAAAAAGAGGCACAGCCGACAGATGTTCCATCAGAAGAAACAGAGACAGAGCTGAGTATTCCGGAGCAGAATTATCAGTTTGTGATGAAGATGGCAGGCGAAGTTTTACGGGGAGAAGTGGATTCCAAAACCTTTGAGGCAGGAGCAGGCTTCATGCCCCTTACGATTGAGCAGGTTGGTGACAACTTTATTGCAATCTCTCATTACTATGAGCAGAATGGAGATGCCATGGCAGATCCGGATATGGAATTTGCTTATGATAATGACAGGAAAACGCTTCAGGCAAGAACTTATCAGCAGGACGCATTACAAAGATACGATGAAGTTTATGGCGATGACGGATATAATGAGGAGCTGGAAGAAGAACTGAATCTATTTGCACATGAGTGGTTCCAGACAATCGAGAAACAAGGATATGTTCCGGTACAGGAAGCAGCGGAATTGGAAGCAGGCGAATTACCAGCCGAAGAAGAAAATACTTTGGAATTAGCCCCTTCCTGGGAACAGGGCGAACCTGCAAAGAAAGCGCAGAGCTACGATTTGTATCCGGAAGTTTCCGGGCAGAACAGACATCAGTATCAGATTATGGAGGAAGTGCCGGAGTATGGCTCAGCCAAAGAAAAGTTCAGGGCAAATATTGCAGCGATTCAACTTCTGAAGAAATGTGAAAACGAACATCGTTATGCAACACCGGAAGAACAGGAAATACTGGCAAAATATGTTGGTTGGGGCGGTCTTTCAGATGCATTTGATCCAAAGAAATCCGCATGGGCAGCCGAGTATCTGGAATTGCAGACTGTATTAAGTGAAGAAGAATACGAATCTGCAAGAGAATCAACGCTGACAGCGTTCTATACTCCGCCGATTGTAATCAAGAGTATGTATCAGGCACTGGAAAACATGGGACTAAAGAGTGGAAATATTCTGGAACCAAGTTGTGGTGTCGGTAACTTTATCGGTATGAAACCAGAATCTCTTTCGGACTGTAAGATGTATGGTGTGGAATTGGATTCTGTTTCAGGAAGAATTGCTGCACAACTTTATCAGAAATCCAAGATAGCGGTTGAGGGTTATGAGAAAGTAAATCTTCCAGACAGTTTTTTCGATGTTGCAATCGGCAATGTACCGTTTGGGGAGTTTAAAGTATTTGACAGCAGATATGACAGGTACAATTTCTTCATTCACGATTATTTCTTTGCGAAAACATTGGACAAGGTAAGACCGGGCGGTGTGATTGCATTTATTACTTCATCAGGAACCATGGATAAGAAGAATCCATATGTCAGAAGATACCTGGCACAGAGAGCAGAGCTGATCGGTGCAATCCGTCTGCCGAATGATACCTTTACCAAAAACGCAGGAACGAAAGTAACATCGGATATTTTATTCCTTCAGAAGCGTGACCATATGACACTGGAGGAACCGGACTGGGTATATCTGGATTATGATGACAACGGCATTGAACAGAACCGCTATTATGTACAGCACCCGGAAATGATACTGGGAGAAATGGTTATGGAATCCGGTCCGTATGGCATGAGAAGTACTTGCAGACCGTATGAGGGCAGAGAACTGTCAGAACTTCTTTCAGTTGCAGTTGAAGCGTTAAAGGGTACGATTGAAGAAGTAGAAATGGAAGAACTGGTGGAGGAAGAAGACCATACGATTCCTGCAGATCCATCGGTGAGCAATTATTCTTACACATTGGTAGATGGAAAGATTTACTATCGGGAAAACAGTCGTATGAAGCCGGTAACACTTCCGGTGACTGGAGTAAATCGTGTGAAAGGTATGATTGCAATCCGGGATTGTGCAAGAGAACTGATCCGGTATCAGACAGAAGGATATTCTGATGCAGTAATCGAAGGACAACAGAAGGAATTAAACCGTCTGTATGATCTCTTCCGCAGTAAATACGGACTGTTAAATGATCGTGCCAATATGCGTGTATTTGCAGACGATAATAGTTATCCATTGCTGAGTTCACTGGAGATTCTTGCAGAAGACGGAACACTGGAACGGAAAGCGGATATGTTTTCTAAGCGGACAATCAAAGCACATAAGGTAGTGAACAGTGTGGATACTGCCAGTGAAGCATTGTCAATTTCTCTTGCAGAAAAAGCAAAAGTGGATATGCCTTTCATGGCGAAACTGACCGGGAAAACAGAAGAAGAACTGGAACAGGAGTTGTCCGGCGTTGTTTTTCGTTTACCGGAAAGTGATACAGAGAATCCAAAGTATGTTTCCGAAGACGAATATTTGTCAGGGAATGTAAGAGAGAAGTTGAAAGTGGCAGAACTTGCGGCACAGGCAGATGTAAGGTATCAGGTCAATGTAACTGCTTTGCAAAAAGTACAGCCAAAGGATTTAAGTGCTTCAGAAATCAATATCCGACTGGGGACAACGTGGCTTCCGGAGAGTGATGTTGAAGATTTTGTGTTCCAGTTATTGAATACGCCCAATTATATGCAGTGGAAAATAAAAGTACATTTTTCTAAATATACGGGAGAATGGCAGGTAGAGGGAAGAAGTCTGGATAAGGGGAATGTAAAGGCAAACAATACCTATGGAACAACAAGAGTCAGTGCGTATCGGATTATTGAAGATACCTTGAATCTAAGAGACGTTCGGATTTACGATTATGTGGAGGACGATGACAGAAAGAAAAAAGCTGTTCTAAATAAGAAAGAAACTGCCATAGCACAGGGAAAACAAGATCTGATCAAGCAGGCATTTCAGGATTGGATTTGGAAAGAACCGGAGCGCAGGCAGAGACTTACTGATTATTACAATGAAAATTTCAATGCAATCCGACCAAGGGAATATGATGGAAGTCATCTGAACTTTTATGGAATGAATCCGGAAATCCGGCTACGGGAACATCAGAAAAATGGTGTTGCAAGAATCCTGTACGGCGGGAACACGCTGCTTGCCTATGTAGTTGGAGCAGGAAAGACGTATACGATGGTTGCGACTGCAATGGAGAGTAAACGACTGGGACTTTGTCACAAGTCCATGGTTGTTGTACCGAACCACATCATTGAACAGTTTGCAGCCGAGTGGTTACAGCTTTATCCGGCAGCAAATTTACTGGTGGCAACCAAGAAAGACTTTGAAACCAAAAACCGAAAAAGATTCTGTGCCAGAATTGCTACCAGTGATATAGATGCGGTAATTATCGGGCATAGTCAGTTTGAACGTATTCCATTGAGCATTGAACGTCAGCAAAGGACAATCCGCAGTCAGATTGAGGAACTTGTGCAGGGAATTACAGAGGAAAAAGCAAGGAATGGAAACAAATTTACAATCAAGCAGTTGGAAAAGACGAAGAAGTCATTGCTTGTGCGACTGGAAAAACTGAATGACCAGAGTAAAAAAGACCAGGTGATCAACTTTGAAGAATTGGGAATTGACCGCTTATTTGTTGATGAAGCGGATGGATACAAGAATTTGTATCTATATACGAAAATGAGAAATGTAGCAGGCATTGCCCAGACAGAAGCGTTGAAGTCCTCTGATATGTTTATGAAATGCCAGTACCTTGACGAACTGACTGGAGGAAAAGGTGTGGTATTCGCTACAGGAACACCAGTCAGCAACAGTATGGTGGAACTATATACCATGCAGAGATACTTGCAGCATCATACATTGGTGGAGCATAACCTACAGCATTTTGACGCATGGGCATCAACTTTCGGAGAAACAGTGACAGCAATCGAGCTTGCCCCGGAAGGGACAGGCTACCGTCTAAAAACGAGATTCGCAAAGTTTTATAATCTTCCGGAGCTTATGCAGATGTTTCGGGAGGTGGCAGATATTCAGACTGCTGACATGTTGAATCTTCCAGTACCGGAAGTAGAGTACCGGGTTGTATCTGTAAAACCAAGTGAAATGCAGCGTGACATGGTTGCAGAACTGGGAGAACGTGCGGAGCGTGTAAGGGATGGAATGGTCAATGCCACTGAAGATAACATGCTGCTGATTACCAATGACGGAAGAAAACTGGCTCTGGATCAGCGAATGATGAATGAATTGTTACCGGATTATCCAGAGAGTAAAGTCAATGCGTGTGTAGAGGAAGTCTATAACTTCTGGGAGCAGGGGCAGGAAAAGAGATTGACGCAGTTGGTATTTTGTGATTTATCTACCCCGAAAACAGATGGAAGTTTCAGTGTTTATAACGATGTAAGGGATAAGTTGATTGCCAAAGGGATTCCGCCGGAGGAGATTGCATTTATTCATGATGCTAATACCGAAGTACGAAAAAAAGAATTATTTTCAAAAGTAAGAAGAGGTGCTGTCCGTATTTTAATGGGCAGCACTTTTAAAATGGGAGCCGGTACGAATGTGCAGGATTTGATTATTGCAAGCCATGACCTGGACTGTCCATGGCGTCCGAGAGACTTGGAGCAGAGAGCAGGACGAACCGTCCGGCAGGGAAACAAAAATCCGAAAGTAGATATTGTCCGTTACGTTACAGAAGGAACTTTCGATGCTTATCTATATCAGATTATAGAGAATAAGCAGAAATTCATCTCTCAAATCATGACCAGTAAAAGTCCGGCAAGGTCAGTGGAGGATATTGATGAAGTGGCACTGTCTTATGCAGAAATCAAAGCCTTAGCAGTTGGAAATCCGTATATAAAAGAGAAGATGGATTTGGATATTCAGGTATCAAAGCTTCAGTTATTGAAACAGAGTTTTCTCAGCCAGAAGTATGAAATGGAAGATAAAGCAGTGCGATATTTCCCAAATGAAATCAAACAGTGCGAACAACGGATTGCGGATTACGAATCAGATATTGCATTGGCAAAGGAAAATACGCCGCCAGACCGGGAGACCTTTCCGGCGATGCAGATTCATGATGTTGTATATACAGAAAAGAAAGAGGCAGGACAGGCAATCATAGAAGCCTGTAAAGCAATGAAGTCAGCAGAAGCGGTGCTGCTTGGAAGGTATCGTGGCTTCCCAATGAAACTATCTTATGATTCTTTTCAAAAGGTATTTATCATTTCCATGTATGGAAAACAAGTATATCATGTACCGCTTGGTTCAGATATTCATGGTAATATTACCCGTCTGGATAATAAGATTCAGGAACTGCCTGACAAGATGTTACGGTGGCAGGACGAGTTAGAAAACCTCAAGGTACAGTTGGAAAATGCCAAAGAGGAAGCACAGAAAGAGTTTCCACAGGAAGAAGAACTGGCAGAAAAGGTAGCAAGGCTTGGAGAATTAAACGTACTTCTGGATATGGATAAGAAAGACCAGGTGCTGTTGGACGATGGAGAAGGAGTGGAGATAGAACCGGAACAAAAGAAAAAAGAGCGTGAGCGGTAAAAGGGATTCAGTCTGCCAGAGAGTTTCTGGCAGATTGAATGTGAAAATCGCACAGTCGTTTTCTCCTGAGAAACTTGTTATAGTTAGCAAAAAAGAACAGGAGGAAGTAGAGCATGAAATCATTATTTTCAGAAAACGATATTGTTTTACCTGAGTGGTTGGGAATTCTATTGGAAAAAGTAGACAGAGATACGGTTCAGGAATTACTTGCAGAACACGAGGAATATCAGACTTTCTGCGCAAAGAGAAAAGAATTGCTGAACCAGTATCCAGTTATAGAAAAATTATTAGATGATAACGGTGAAGTTAGAATATCAGAGCAGGAACATCAGGCAGTATTGGAGTATTTGCAAGTCAGAGATAAAATAGAGAACAAAGAACGCTTGTACCATTATTTGTACGGACATATCCATTGTTATGAATATATGAAAAAGATTGGAGTGATAAAACATGAAAATCAGTGATTTTGATATTTATCACTTACCGCCTTTAATGGGAATGTTTGTAGATTATCTTGAAAATGAATGTGAAAGATTGCTGCAGGAATCGCCACAATTTATTGAGTTGCAGAGAGAAGACCATGCATTACTGGATGAATATCCATTCTTAAATATGATTACCGACAGCAATGGGGTCACGAAAGCATTGGATTTGAATTATGCAGAGACAGAAGCTTTGGCGAAATTTTGTTTAGTGGAAGACGATATAAACTGTTGGAAACGGTTGCAGATGTATTTATTAGGGATTGCACATGCGATGGAGATTATTGAGTTATTGAAGTTGGATTAGTAAAAACATGGAGCTTGTATAGGAGAAGAAACTATGTTAATCTGTTATAAACAAACGGAAGAAAAGGAAGATACGGAAAAAGAAAGAGGTGATACTATGGCAGAGAATACTACAAAAGAATTAGATTTTGACCGGAAGCATGAAGAAGATTTACAGCGTCTGAGGGGACTGAGATTGTTGGACGATGATTTCATGCAAAAAGTATTTGAGGATAAAGCGTGTACAGAATTTTTGCTTCAAATTATTTTAAACAGGACAGATTTGAAAGTATTGCGAGTGAACGGACAGCAGGATATTAAGAATTTGCAGGGACGTTCGGTAAGACTGGACATCTTGGCTGTTGATGCGAATAACAGAGTGTACAATATCGAGATACAAAGAAGTGATAAGGGTGCCGGAGTGAAAAGAGCAAGATATAACAGCAGCCTTATCGACGCAAATGTGACAGAGCCTGGTGAAAAATATGAAAATTTGTGTGAATCCTATGTTATTTTTATTACAGAAAATGATATAATGAAAGCGGGATTACCAATCTATCATATTGACAGAACGGTAAAAGAAACAGGCGAATTATTTGGCGATGAATCACATATTATATATGTGAACTCACAAATTAAAGACGAATCCGCATTAGGAATGTTGATGCATGATTTTTCCTGTACCGATGCCAAGGATATGAAATATAAAATCTTGGCAGATCGAGTCCGATATTTCAAAGAAGATGAGAAAGGAGTTGCGACTATGTGCAAAGCGATGGAAGAAATGCGAAAAGAAGAATTGATAGAAGTAGCAGAGCGTTTGTTGAAATTAAAAAAATTGTCATATGAAGAAATTGCAGAAATAGCAAAACTAACAGTAGAAGAAGTCAAAGCTCTGGACGAGAAAGAAATTGCTTAGCATGAAAATGCTACATAACCGGGTGGTTTCCTAAAAGGGAAATTACCC
The DNA here is from genome assembly GCF_050315235.1 of Bariatricus sp. SGI.019. Classification (NCBI taxonomy): domain Bacteria; kingdom Bacillati; phylum Bacillota; class Clostridia; order Lachnospirales; family Lachnospiraceae; genus Bariatricus; species Bariatricus sp. SGI.019. The sequence goes on from NZ_JBNPOQ010000006.1 coordinate 59,909, forward strand.
GGTTATTTTTATGTCCGGATATGAAAAATATCAATTCAGGGCAGGAAAGGAGAGGAGCTTATGCCATATATACCACCTCAGGTTGTGCAGGAAGTAAAGCGAATGGACTTGCTGACTTATCTGAAAAATTATGAACCATATGAGTTGGTTCATTTTTCCGGTAACACTTATACTACCAGAACGCATGACAGTCTGAAGATATCTAATGGTAAATGGATGTGGTGGAGCCAGAGAACTGGTGGCAGGTCAGCACTGGATTATTTAATCAAAGTAAGAGGATACAGCTTTTTAGAGGCGGTTGAATTGCTTGCGGAGCGGGCGAATATTCAACCGCCTCTTTCTGTATCAGAACAGCTTCCAGTGGAAAAACATCTGCTGTTACCAAAAGAAAATCGGTATCACACAAATGTATTCAGTTATCTTACCGGACGGGGAATTGATAAAGAAATTATTCGATTCTGCATAGAAACTGGAAGAATTTATGAGAGTGCGTATCATCATAATGCCGTTTTTGTTGGCATGGATCAGCAGGGAGAACCGAAATATGCAGCACTTCGTGGAATCAATACGGATTTTATCGGAGAAGCAAATGGAAGTGACAAGAACTATTCTTTTTCAATTCCGGCAGGGAAAATGAGTGATCAGGTTCATGTATTTGAATCTGCGATTGACCTGTTATCTTATGCAACGATGCAGAAACTGGACGGGAAAGAGTGGCAGACGGAGCATTTATTGTCGTTGGCGGGGGTATATCAGCCTGCAAAAGAGATTGAAAAAAGCAAAATTCCGGCAGCGTTGGCACAATTTCTAAAGGAACATACAGACGTGAAAGAAATTGTATTGCATCTGGATAATGATCGCACCGGAAGACTTGCAACAAAAGCAATCCAGACGGTTGCACCCGAAAAATATCATGTAAAAGATCAACCACCAGCTAAAGGAAAAGACTGTAATGATATGTTATGTCTGAGATTAAATCTTGGATTAACAAGGCGGGAAAAGTCAAAAAATCAGAAAAGCAGCCGCTTATGGGAACGGTGAGCAGGAAGAAAGGAGACGGAATTACATGAAAATAGTGAAGTATGAGCTGTCACTGGTTCATAAAAAAGAGTTGATTTTAACGATGGAAGATGATGTGGACAGTAAAGATCTGTTGAAGATTTTTCTGGAAACACAGGTGAAAGAAGAAAAAGAACAGGACGGATTGCTTGGAATTATTGCTGAAAAGGTATCAGAAGAAAGCTGTACGGAGCAGTGTGAAAGCTGTCAAAAGTATTGTCCGGCGAGTGAAGAATGTATGGCAACTGATGAAAATGTACGCTGCACAGAGTGCGAATATTTGTGTAAAACCTGTGGGCGATGTGAACTGAAAGAGGAAAAAGACTTCGGACATGATTGTGGTCAGGAGTGTAAAGAGTGTGGATTTGCTTGTACAAAATGTGGTTGCTGTACAAATCCAATGTTGGAATTGCAGCCAGGAAAGCATTTGTTTTTCGGACGGTAAATTCTCTGATACCCGGAACAGCGAGACGGGTGCAGAGGAATACACAATACTAGCAAGCAACGCCTTTGGATTGCCACACAGGTTTCCTGTCTGTCAGTCCAGCGGCAGCTTGTCAGGGAGAATCCCTGAAACCCTTAGAAAAATTTACAATATGGAGAAACAGGAGACATGAAGAAAATGATTTTATTTGTTGCAGGAATATTTGTAGGAAGTGCGGTCGGTGTAAGTGCAATGTGCATTTTACAGGTGAACAGAAAATAAGTGAAGGAGAAAGAAAATGGCAAGTATTGATTTGACAATTAGAAATAAGAAAAAAGAAGCAAAACGTTATGAAGCGTATTTAAAGAAGTTGGGCAAAAAGAAAGTGGAACAGAAGAAAGGGGAACAGAAGAAATGATAGCAGAAAAAGTATTTGCGGAAGGAGTGGCAAAGGATATTCGTAATTATCTTCCACCAGAGTACGAAGATGCAGATTTTCAGGTCGTGCAGAAAAATAAAAATAATGGAATTCAGTTAATAGGAGTACAGGTAAATCTTCCGGAAAGAAATGCAAGTCCGATTATTTATATGGAACAATTCTTTGATGAAATCCGACAAGGGGAACCTGTTGAGCGTGTAATGAACAGGATTGCAAGTTGTATAGAGAAATCGAGCCGGGCTCCATTTATGAATAGCGGGATTGATCTGACAAATTATGATTCGTTAAAAGAGCATCTGGCAATTAAACTTGTGAACACACAGGCAAATCGAAAGCTGCTGCAGGAAATGCCTCATGAAAATATTGAAGATTTATCTGCTATCTGCTATGTGGATTTCCCAGTAGATTCCAGAGAAGGAAAAGCGACTATGGAGATAAGAAATCAATATCTCAGTATTTGGAATATTGATGAAAAAGCGTTGTTTCAACAGGCAAGGGCAAACACACAGCCGATAAATACACCAGTTCTTCAGACAATGTTTGGAACATGGAAAAGCCTTTTTGATGAAGACGCATTTGTAAAGAATCTATTAGATGAGAATACAACGGAATTTGGACTTAGTTCGCATGAAACAGCCTATGTACTTACGAATATGGAAAAGCAGTATGGAGCATCTATGATTACTCAACCAGAGGTTTTAAATAAACTTAATCAGCTTTTTCCAGAAGGATTTTATGTTCTTCCGTCATCAGTCCATGAAGTTTTGATTGTACCGGATAATGGTGAAGTTGAACCAAGAAGATTGGGCGAAATGGTGCGGGAAGTAAACCGGGCAGAGGTTAAGCGTGAGGAGGTTCTCTCAGACAGAGTTTACAGCTACGATAAAGAAAAACACCAGATTCGCCAAGAACCAGATTCTATACAGAAAGCAAAGGAGATGGAGCGTTGAGAAAACGTAATGTAGCAATTCTTTTCCGGTTGAATAAAAAAGAAGCAGAAGCACTGGATAAGAAAGTAAAGAAAAGCGGACTGAACCGGGAAGCTTACCTGAGACAGTTGATTTCTGGTGTTGTTCCAAGAGACGCACCGCCGCCAGATTATTATTCTATGATGCGGGAGCTGCATAAGATTGGAAATAACTTAAATCAGATCGCACAGAAAGCACATGTGTTAAATGTGGTAGATGTGCAGCGTTACGATAAGGAAGTGCGGAAGTTTAATGAAGTAGTCCGTAAGATTACAGAAACAGTGATACTTCCGGAGAAAAATGAATTATGGCAGTGACATCAATCTGGAGCATTAAAGGTTGGATGGGAAAAGTAATCAATTATGCGAAAAATCCAGATAAGACCAAAGAACAGACGAACCAGGAACTGGTTTCAGAAAATGAAACCGGGCAATTACAGGGACTTAATGATGTAATTACCTATGCGGTAAATGAAGAAAAGACCAGACTGATACAATCTGAATCTATGGAAATGGAACTTGTCGGAGAATCGGAAGAATTGATGGAACAGTATGTATCCGGAGTTAATTGTTCACCGACAACCGCAAGAGAAGAAATGATTGCAGTCAAAAAGCGTTTTGGAAAGGAAGGTGGGATTGTAGCGTTTCATGGATACCAGTCTTTTGCACCGGGAGAATGTAATCCGGCAATGGCACATGAGATTGGAAAGAAGATGGCAGAAGAATTGTGGGGCAGTCAGTATCAGGTATTGATTGCGACTCATTTGGATAAGACAAATCACTTGCACAATCATTTTGTGGTGAACTCAGTTTCATTTCTTGACGGAAAAAGATACCATCGAACGAATCAGGACTACCGGGATATGCGAAAGGTATCTGACCGTTTATGCAAAGAATATCAGCTGTCGGTTGTGCAGAAGCCGGAACAAGGAAAAGGGAAACATTATGCCCAGTGGCAGGCGGAACAGGAAGGAAAGCCAAGTTATCACAGCATGGTAAAAGCAGATGTTGATGAGGCAATCCGAAAAGCGAGGACTGAAAAACAGTTCTTTTTTTATTTGCGGGAAAAAGGATATTCTTTTAAGTTTGGAAAAGACATTACCATTCGTCCAGAAGGGCGGGAGCGTGGTCTGAAGTTAAAGCGTAACTTTGGAGAGAATTATTCACTGGAAGCGATCCGGGTTCGGATTTTGGAAGAAAATGAATTACCTGCCGAGAAGAAACTTTCGGTTCGTAAGACTTACCGGATTCGGGTATCCGGCAACTTCAAGCAGACAAGAAAGATCGGAGGACTTCGGGGATTGTATCTGCATTACTGTTATCTTTTAGGAATCCTACCGAAGAACCGCCCGTCAATGTCTGCCAAACAAATTCATGTATTGTTCCGAGAGGATTTATTAAAACTGAATACCATTTCCAAAGAGACAAAGCTGCTCTGCCACTATCACATTGATACTGCGGAGCAGCTTTTTTCGTTGAAAGACCGTTTGCAGAAACAAATGGAGCAGTGTGTGGAGGAGCGGAAACACTTGCGTTATAAGATTCGGGCAAACAGACCGGAAGAAGAAATACAGGAGCTGAAAGAACAGATCAAAGGTCTGACAGAAGAAATTGGAACGCTCAGAAGGGAGGTGGTGGTTTGCGATGGGATTGCCGCACGTTCCAAGGTGATTGAAGAAAAATTTAAGATGGTGCGGGAAGAAAAAGAGAAGAAGGAGGAACAAAGCCATGAACACATCAGGCGAAGCCGCTGACCAGGTGGTACGAATGTCTCTGGAAGTCGGTGAAGCTGCATTGAAGATCAGCGGTACAGGTGCGAAGCATCTGGCAGTGATGTTGTATGCAGTCTTAAAAGAGAAGAAAAAGACAAAAGGCAGGGCAAGACTTGAGACACTGGTCAAATCGGGTAGACCACTGACGGTGTTTTCAGTGAAAGAAAGTGACCTGAAGCAGTTTGTGCAGGAAGCAAAACGATATGGCGTGTTGTATTGTGCAGTCCGAAATCCTAAAGGAAGCAGTGACGGACTGGTAGATGTGATTGTAAAGGAAGAAGATGCACCAAGAATCAACCGTATCGTAGACAGATTCCAGTTCGCATCTGTTACAGAAGCGGCGAAGATTAAGACGGAAATTGAACGGACACGTGCAGAAAAAGCGAAAGCCGGAAAATCGGAGAAGCAGGAAAAGAAACCGGAAAAGGTACAGATTCAGCAGGAAAAACAGGGACAGGCGGAGCCGGAGAAAGATTATCCACAGAAATCCAAGGAGGATCAGCTTATGGACGAGTTGTTTGGAGAGCCGGTGAAGAAAGAGGGTAAGGAGCAAAACCCCTCTTTGGCAAAGACGATCAAATCCCGTCTGTCCGAGCCTACCTCAAAGAAGCAAGAGAAAACCGCAGAGGGTACTTCTAAGTTATACGCTCCGGAAAAACCAGAGAAACCATCGGTCAGAAAAGAACTCCGGGAGATACAGAATGCAAGGAAGAAAGAAGCGGAGCGGCGTGAGCATAGAAATGATCCGGTGAGAAATCAGGGCAATAAAGACCGGAATCAGATTCGCCACCAACAGCCACAACAGAAACGAAAGCCAAGAAAAGGGAAAGAGAGGTAAATTTTATGGATAACAGTTTTGATTCTTTATTAAATGTATCTGCCGTACCACAGGACGATAAGGTACAGGCATTTATCGCAGAGAGTAAGAATAACCGGAATCGTTGCTATGAGTTGTCAGAACAGGTAACCGCACAGGTAGCGACAGACGGTCAGATGTTCCAGAAATATCTGGACGTGCAGAGTACCTTTGACCGTTATACGGCAAATAATGCACTTCTGATTCTTGCACAGAGACCAGATGCACAGAGATTAGGGGATTATGGATATTGGAGAGACCATGGAACTTATGTAAAACGTATGGAGCGTCAAAATCCAATTTTGATCATGGAGCCGGGAAAGACTTATGAACGTGAAGACGGTTCGATAGGAACGTATTACAATGCGAAAAAGTTGTATGATATTTCCCAGACAACGATGACGGATAAGACGGCAAAAGAAAATCAGTATGATGAGAGAAGCCTGATCCGGGCATTAGTGAGCAATCCTCCGGCAAATATTGTTGCAGCAGAGCCTGATCAGATGCCTGATGAAAAGGGGGCATATTTTGAACCGGAAGAAAATTGCATTTATGTGAGAAAAGGTATGGACGCACAGGAAATTTTTCAAAGTCTTGTGCCGGAACTGGTATTTGCAGGATATGCAGAAGGCAATCCGCACTATGACCGGAATGAAGATGCATTCCATGCATATTGTGTGTCTTATATGTTGTCTAAAAAGTATGGAATGGATATCAGCCAGTTTGATTTTACCCATGCACCAGAGTTCTTTGAAAATATGGAACCGCAGGAGGTAAGAGGGGAACTTTCCAAAGCGAGAGATGCAGCCAATGCAATTTCCGGAAGAATGGCGAGAGTGTTGGAACAGGATAAAAATCTGAATTATCGCCAGCAGGGAAAGACAGAAGCTGAGCAGAAAGAACCTGAAGCAAAAACAGGAGAACAGAAAGCACAGGAGCATGACCGGGGAGAAGCACGCTAGAAAAATTCGGGAAAGGAGAATGCAAAATGAGCAGTGATACGATTACGTTAGAACTGGACAAATATGAGAGCGGTGTAGTGTTCCATTCCCTGAAGGACAAGCGGAATCAGATGCTGAAAGAGGGAAAAGATACGGAGCTTGTCGATGATGTTTTAATGAAAGTCATTGAGAAAATCGAAGTACCGCCGGAGAAGGAAAAGCGAGGACGCAGAAGCCATGAAGAACGATGATGAGCAGAGCAGTCTGATGTTGGCGGTGATTGGAATTATCCCGGTTATCTGGTTTGCGTTACTTGTCGCACCTTATCTTTCGTCTGGTCTTATGGGGATTCTGGATGGAGTCCCGGAAGCAATGAACCATCCGTTTTCCATTCGGTTATGTGGGGACAGTGTAAAAACTGTCCTTATTTTTTTGCTGTCTTACGGCATGGGAATCGGGATTTATATTTCTACCAAGAAACATTACCGACGAGGTGAAGAACATGGTTCTGCTAAATGGGGAAATGTGAAGAAAATAAATCGCAGATACAAGGAGAAGCGGTTTACAAAAAATAAGTTGCTGACCATGCATGTGCAGATCAGTTATAACATGAGGAAACATTTGCGAAATGTATTGACGGTTGTAATTGGCGGTTCTGGTTCCGGAAAGACCAGATTTTTTGCAAAGCCGAATCTGATGCAGGCGAATACTTCTTTTGTGGTTTTAGATCCAAAAGGAGAAAATCTAAGAGATACTGGGTATCTTCTGGAAGAAAAAGGATATGAGGTAAGAGTGCTTGACCTGATCAACATGGAAAAGAGCCATTGCTATAACCCGTTTGTATATCTGAAGGACGATAACGATGTGCAGAGATTGGTAACGAACCTGTTCAAAGCGACTACACCCAAGGGAAGTCAGTCGAACGATCCATTCTGGGATACTGCAGCTTCCATGCTGTTGCTGGCACTGATTTTCTATTTACGGTATGAAGCACCAGAGGAAGAACAGAATTTCCCGATGGTAATGGAAATGTTACGTGCCGGAGAAGTCAGAGAGGATGATGACCAGTACCAGTCACCACTTGATGAACTATTCGAGCGGTTGGAAATGAAGAACCCGGAACACATCGCAGTGAAGTATTACAAAGATTATCACTCTGGTAGTGCCAAGACATTAAAATCCATTCAAATCACATTAGCAGCAAGACTTGAAAAATTTAACTTATCCAGTCTGGCAGCACTGACCGCAACGGACGATTTAGACCTGCCATCACTGGGAGAGCGAAAAGTGGCTTTATTTGCGTTAATCCCGGACAACGACACCAGTTACAACTTTCTGGTGTCAATTTTGTATACCCAGTTATTTCAGCAGTTGTTCTATCTGGCAGACCATAAATACGGCGGGAGACTTCCGGTTCATGTGCATTTCCTCATGGACGAATTTGCAAATGTTTCACTGCCAGATGACTTCGATAAGATTCTGTCCGTTATGCGTTCCAGAGAAGTATCAGTCAGTATTATTTTGCAGAATCTGGCACAGTTAAAGGCATTGTTCGAAAAGCAGTGGGAAAGCATTATGGGAAACTGTGACGAATTTTTATATTTGGGTGGCAACGAGCAGGGGACGCATAAATATGTCAGCGAACTTCTGGGAAAGGCAACGATTGACACGAACACCTATGGAAAGTCAACGGGACATTCTGGGAATTATTCCACCAATTATCAGAATACAGGGCGGGAGCTGATGACACCCGATGAAGTTCGCATGTTGGATAACCGATATGCGATTCTTTTTATTCGTGGAGAAAGACCAATTTTAGACGAGAAATTTGATATTTTAAAGCACCCCAATGTGGGACTTACAACTGACGGAAACGGAAAACCATATCTGCATGGAGCAGTTGACCGGGCAGTGGCAAGTATCTCACTGGGAGACAGCTTAGAAGGTGAACTCACAGACGATGCACTGGAATCGGAAGATTACGAATTATTATCTGATGAAGATTTGGAAGAAATTATCCAGAAATATGTGTAAATCCAAGAAAAATATATAGGAGGCAATCAAAAAATGAAATTAGATATGCGAAAGAAGCAGGAGAAGAAAGAAACAATAAAAGTAACGAAAAAGCTGCCAATGACAGTAAAAATGAAACGTGCCATGGCAGTGTATATTGCAATGGTACTGATTATGACAGCAGGAGCAAGTACCGTATTTGCAGCAGACGATCCACTGACCGTAATCAATAATCTGTCCACATTTATCTTTGGACTGATTCGTGCTATCGGAATGATTTTACTGGGATTTGGAATTGTGCAGGTTGGTTTATCACTGAAATCTCACGATCCAAGTCAGCGAGCCAATGGATTCTTAACATTAGCAGGTGGTGTAATCATTACATTTGCAAAAGAAATCCTGAATTTGATTACGGGTTAAGAAGAATAGAAAAATAAAAGAAATGGGACGGTGCAGGTCCTTATGGAGCCGCACCGTTCCGACTAAGACAGGAGGTGTTTAGAACGTGTCAGATAACTGGGTAGTACAGAACTTGCAAAATGCTTTGGACACCTGGAACAGTAAACTTGCGGAAATCTGGCAGATACTCACACAGTCGCCGGAGACCTTTAAGGGTGGCGGTATCTGGCAGGTGATTGTGCAGATCCATGGAGCATTGCAGGCAATCGGCTATGCTTTGTTAGTGCTTTTCTTTGTAGTCGGAGTGGTCAAGACTTGTGGCAGTTTCACAGAGGTAAAAAGACCGGAACACGCATTGAAAATTTTTATACGCTTTGCGATTGCAAAAGGCGTAGTCACGTATGGATTGGAATTGATGATGGCACTTTTTAATATTGTACAGGGAGTAACGAGTACGATTATGAAGACAGCAGGATTTGGAAGTACGGAAGATACAGTATTACCGGACGAGATTATAAAGGCAGTAGAAGATTGTGGATTTTTTGAAAGTATCCCACTATGGGCGGTGACACTGATCGGTGGACTGTTCATTACGGTATTGAGCTTCATTATGATTATGAGTGTATATGGAAGATTTTTTCGATTATATCTTTATACAGCCATTGCACCGATTCCGTTATCTTCCTTTGCAGGAGAACCAAGCCAGAATATCGGAAGAAGTTTTTTAAAGTCTTATGCAGCAGTGTGTCTGGAAGGAGCAATCGTGGTGCTTGCCTGCATTATTTTTTCACTATTTGCATCATCACCGCCAGTAGTTGATCCAGATGCAGCAGCAGTGACCATGGTGTGGAGTTATATCGGGGAATTGATTTTTAATATGCTTGTACTGGTCGGGGCAGTGAAAATGTCAGACCGAGTAGTACGGGAAATGATGGGATTATAAAAAACAGAGTATGTTATGAGCCTATTCTACAATGTCTTTGCTGTCATTATATCTCATATTTCCCTGAGAGTCGAAATGAACAGAATCTAAAGGAATCCCTTTCTGTCTGGCACGAGAAATCTGGAATGACATATCGTCTTTCATAGCTTTGTAGTATTGATGTTCCTGCCACTTGCGTCGTATAGCAGAAATCCAGCTAAGAATAGAAAAGGCAGTCAGCAGATAGAGGATTGCAAATGCAAGTTTCTCATGGCTTGCTGCCCATGGATTCAGAATCGTGGAAACAGCAAGGAAGTATAACAGTGGTAAGGTCAGATTTAATCTGGCAGCAATCCGAAACAGCAGAGAAATCAGGAATAGAGCAACGGTAACAACAAGTGAAATCATAACAGTGATTGGCATAGGTCAGTCCCCCTTTCATTTACCCAAAGTGTAACAGAACAGGAAAAATATAACAAATGTGCGATTTGGAGGTGTATCGTTTTGGAAGTAAAAATTAACAAGGAAATCAGGGATTACACGGAAGCAATCTTTTTCGGATTGTCCCTAAGACAGTTTATCTTTTCAGGATTAGCCTGCGGGATTGCCGTTGGGCTTTATTTTTTGCTTCACCCATACATGAGTATGGAAACAGTGAGTTGGATTTGTGTACTGGGAGCTGCCCCATGTGTAGTGTTCGGGTTTGTAAAATATCATGGAATGACAGCGGAGCAGTTTATCTGGGCATGGATTAAATCGGAAATCCTGATGCCGAAAAAACTGGTGTTCCGGTCAGAAAATCTTTATTTTGATGCGGTAGAACCAGTCATTAAAAAATATGAGAAAGAAAGTCTGAAGAAGGAGGGACGCAAGAAAAATGATGAAAACGCTGAGTAATATCTTCAAGCAGGATAAAGAAAAATTTGTAATTCCAAGAAGCGTACAGCAGGTAATTCCCATCGAGACCATCTGGTCAGATGGGATTTTTAAAATCGGGAGAAATAAATTTGTACGTACTTATAAATTTACCGATATTAACTATGCAGTGGCGAGCAAAGTTGATAAGGAAACAATGTTCCTGGAATATATGGATTTATTAAATTCGTTCGATTGCGGTGGAACAACAAAAATAACGATCAATAATCGTCGCTTGAATAAAGTGGATTTTGAAAAAGCAATTCTGATTCCGATGCAGGAGGACGGATTGGATTTATACCGGAAAGAGTATAACAACATGCTTTTAGATAAGGCAACCAGTTCCAACAGCATGGTGCAGGAAAAATATGTGACAGTATCCTGCTATAAGAAAACGATCGAAGAAGCGAGAACGTATTTTGCACGAGTGACAACAGAGCTGAACAGCCATTTTGCAAGACTGGGTTCCAAATGTGCAGAGGTAAATGGAGAAGATAAGTTACGGATTCTGCATGATTTTTACCGTACAGGAGAAGAATCTGGTTTCCATTTTGATATTCAGGAGAGTATGAGAAAAGGGCACAGCTTCAAAGATTATATCTGCCCGGATACTTTTGAATTTGAAAAAGATTATTTCCGCATGGGAGAGCGTTACGGAAGGGTACTCTTTCTTCGGGAGTATGCTTCTTACATTAAAGACGATATGATAGCAGAACTGACCGACATGAATCGAAATCTGATGTTGAGCATTGATGTGATTCCGGTCCCGACTGATGAAGCAGTACAGGAAGTGGAAAAACGTCTGCTTGGTGTGGAGACAAATATCACGAACTGGCAGAGACGGCAGAATGCGAATAACAACTTTTCCGCAGTGATTCCTTATGATTTGGAACAGCAGAGAAAAGAAAGTAAAGAGTTCATGGATGATCTGACTACACGTGACCAGCGTATGATGTTCGGTGTACTGACTATGGTGCATACTGCAGAATCGAAAAAGCAGCTTGACGCAGATACGGAAACACTTCTGACCATTGGACGGAAAAAGTTATGCCAGTTTTCAGTTTTGAAATTTCAGCAAATGGACGGACTAAATACAGCACTTCCCATCGGACACCGAAAGATTCCGGCAGTCCGCACACTGACTTCGGAGAGTGTAGCAGTGTTGATGCCATTCCGGGTGCAGGAGATTATGGACGCAGGAGGAATCTATTGCGGTGAAAATGCAATCTCCCATAACTTAATCATGTGCAATAAAGAAAAACTGTTAAATCCAAACTCATTCCTTTTAGGAGTACCGGGAAGTGGAAAATCCTTTAATGCAAAAATGCAGATTGTATTCCTGGCACTGGCAACGCAGGACGATATCCTGATTTGTGATCCAGAGCGAGAGTATGCATCATTAGTTGAAGCAATGGGCGGAGAAGTGGTTCGCATTGCTGCAGGAAGCCGGGACCATATCAATGCAATGGATATGGTAGACGGATATGGAGATGGCGGTGATCCAGTGATTGAGAAGTCACAGTTTATTTTATCTCTGTTTGAGCAATTGGATAAAAAAGGAATCAATGCAAAGGAACGTTCCATTATTGACCGATGTGTAGGAGAAGTTTATGAGGAATATCAGCATGGCGGAGCAGTGCCGACTTTGCGGGTGCTGCGTGAAAAATTTTTAGAACAGGAAGAACCGGAAGCACAGGATTTGGCACTGGTATCAGAATTATTTACCAATGGAAGTCTGGACGCATTTGCACATGAAAGTAATGTTGATGTGAATAACCGTATCATGGTATACGACATTCTGGATTTAGGAAAACAGTTAAAGACTATGGGACTTCTGGTAATCACTGATGCAATGTTGAACCGGGTAACGGAGAACTGGAAACAGGGAAAACGAACCCATATTTTCTTAGACGAGTTTCATGTAGTATTTGAAAATGAGTATTCCGGAGCATTTTTTAACTCTGCATGGCGAAGATTTCGTAAGCGTAATGCATTTCCGACAGCAATTACCCAGAACGTGGAATATCTGTTAGATTCTGTTCTTGCAAGTACGATGATTTCCAACAGTGAGTATATCGTGATGCTTAATCAGGCAGAGCCGGACAGAGCAAAGTTGGCAACACTTCTGAATATCTCCACTGAGCAAATGGGATATATCACAAATGCAGATGCCGGTTGCGGTTTGGTGAAATACGGAAGTTCACTTGTACCGTTCGTCAATAGATTCCCGACCAATACAAGGTTGTATAAACTGATGACCACAAAGCCGGGAGAGGACAGTATCAACCGGGGAAGAATGTAAAACTAAAAATATTTTGAATAATGAAAAGCAACGCACTGGAAATCGTCACAATTTGTGGCGCTTTTTTAGTGCCGGAAAAGGAGGCAACTATGTCAGAAATCAGATTTTCATCAAAGGAACACGAAAAGTTTTTTTATCAGATGTTAGCAAAATGCGGAAAGCACGACAGTTATTACAGTTCATTTTTTTATTGTGTGGGAATTTCTGAAGATACCAGAAATCATGTTGATCGCATGTTTGATTTTAAGGAGCGTTTGATTAAACCGGAAGCACTGCATGAAGGGTGGCAAACAGGCGGATCGGCACGATTGACGAGACTGGCTTTTAACTTATGGAATGGATATGTGGAGAAGGGAGAAGAAAGTTTGTCTACTCCATACGAGATGTTTGATTGTGGTTATGCACCATATTTCTATGAAGCAATCCGCATAAAGTACCCGGAATACTGTCGGGAGTTGCCACAGGTGAGCAAAAAAGAAACCAATCATGAACGCTAGATAAAAATTCAAATGGAGGAAAGCGATGGATCGTAAGATAAAAACACGCCAAGTCCATAAGGATATTAAAGTATTAGATAAGACGGTTACAGTGACAGACCATATTAAGCAGTCTTATGTCAGAACAAAAGAAACTGTCATGCAATCGACGGAGAAATCCAGTGATAGAGAGAATAATCCGGTAGGTTATGCAGAAGATGTGGCCAGCGAGTATGCTGACCACATTTTTCACGAAACAGGGCATCAGGTACGCAGACAGGCAGGAAAGATTATTGAACGGAGGAAAGAGAAAACTTCTGTTTCTTCGCCTGTCGAAGAAACAGTTTACCAGCCGAAAGAACAAATCCGACCAGTACCGTCTTCAGGCGGAGAAACGGCACAGAAGCAGGGAAAAGAACTTGCTGTCAAAAAAATCAAGACCATTGAACGGGATAAAAGAACCATCAAGACCGGGAGAGCATCGGAACAGGTTGTAAAGAATACCGGAAAAGGTATTATCAAGACTTCTGAAAAAGCGGTCAAGACTGCAGAACAAACGGCAAAGACCAGTATCAAAACATCGGAGCAGACAGCAAATGCTTATGTCCAGGCAATGCATTATTCCATGAAAAAGGCAGAAAAAGCAGTGCAGACAGCAAGACAGACAGCACGAGATACCACGATTGCAGTGAAAAAGACAGCAAAAGCGGTAACACATGCGATAAAAGCGTTGATGGAAGCTACAAAAGCATTACTGAGTGCATTGACTGCAGGCGGTTGGATTGCGGTTATGATTTTGATTATCGTCATTTTATTTGGTGGATTTCTATGCATGACAGGTGGGGATAATTCCAGTACGGTTTCTTCGGTTAGTGCAGAAGTAGAAGCATACGAACCACTAATCCGTCAGTATGCAAAGCAATATGGCATTGGAGAGTATGTGGAACTAATCAAAGCCATTATGATGCAGGAATCAGGTGGGAGAGGACTTGACCCGATGCAGTGTTCAGAAGGGAGCTTTAATACAAAATATCCCAGACAGCCAAATGGAATCACAGATCCAGAGTATTCGATTTCTTGTGGTGTGCAGGAAATAAAAAGCTGTCTGGAACGTGCAGGGGTAAAAAATCCTCTGGATATGGAAAATATTAAACTGGCATTGCAAAGTTACAACTATGGAAATGGATATCTGGAATGGGCGAAAGCCAGAGGTGGATATACCCTTGCAAATGCAGCAGAATTTTCTGATATGATGGCACAGAGAATGGGGTGGAGCAGTTATGGGGACAAGCAGTATGTACCGCATGTGCTTCAGTATTATGCATTTGGAAGAATCCCGACAGGCATCGGTAATCAGGCAATCGTTCAGGTAGCAGCATCTCAGGAAGGAAAAGGCGGAACAACCTACTGGAGTTGGTATGGATTTGGAAGCCGAGTAGAGTGGTGTGCCTGCTTTGTGTCATGGTGTGCAGACCAGAGTGGTTATATCCAGAGTGGAGCTATTCCAAAATTCTCTCTTTGTTCGGACGGTGTGAAATGGTTTGAAAGTAAAGGCAGGTTCCGGGACGCCAGTTATACCCCGGCGGTAGGAGATATTATTTTCTTTGACTGGGGGAATAATGGAACGATTGACCATGTTGGAATTGTAGAGAGTGTCAGTGGTGGAACCGTCAATACCATAGAAGGTAACAGTGGAGATAAAGTGGCAAGACGAAGTTACAGTATCGGAAGTAGTAATATTTATGGATATGGTGTTCCGGCATATTAAAAGGCAGGAGAAAAAGTGTGATAGTCTAATGGTGAATCTTGAGTATACAATTCCTGAAAATAGACTTGACTTTCAAATATTACAAGCGTAAGATTTAAGAAACAAAAAAATTAGAAGAAAGGAATATCTATGAAAAGAAGACGAAAAAAGCAAAATATCCAAAAATCTTACGTTTGTAAGATTTTTGGGCTGATAGTAGCTATAACAGTAATTGCTGTTTCAGGAGGTGTTTTATTAAAAAGGACGATAACGGAATCACCAGAAGACACACTTGTGGAATATATGAACCATATTGAAAAAAAGGAATATGAAGTAATGTATACTATGATAGATTCAGATGAAAAAGTTTATCTGACAAAAGAAGAATACATACAACGAAATTCTAAGATATACGAAGGAATAGAGGTCAGTGACATTAAAATCAGTCATATAGCTGTGAAAGAGAAAAAAGCAGATACAGTTACGCTTTCGTATGAAACATCATGTAATACAATTGCCGGAACAATACAATTTGACAATATGGCGGAACTGAAGAAGACGAAACAGGGATATAAATTAGTATGGCAGGATAGCCTGATTTTTCCAGATTTAGAGAGTGATGATAAAATAAGTGTTACTACATCAAAAGCGGAGAGAGGAGAAATATTAGACCGAGATGGTAAAATGCTTGCAGGAAAAGGAGTAGCAACATCAGTTGGCATTATACCGGGAAAGCTGGAAGACAGGAATGTATCTATTGAAAAAATAGCGGAGTTATTAGAGATAGATGTAGAAACAATAAATAACAAACTCACAGCAAAGTGGGTAAAAGAAGATTCTTTTGTACCAATTGAAACTATTCCGAAAGTAGAAGAAATAGATTTAATGAAAATACAGCCAGAAGAAAAGACACTTGAGGAGCAGGATTGTCAGAATAAACTTTTGGAAATTCCAGGGGTTATGCTATCAGATGTGGAAGTTAGAACCTATGAGTTAGGGGAGGCAGCAGCTCATTTAATAGGTTATGTACAGTCTGTAACAGCAGAAGATTTGGAAAATCATCCAGGGGAAGGATATTCAGCAGAAAGTGTAATCGGAAGATCTGGGGTGGAAAAGTTATACGAAAAGCAATTAAAAGGAAAAGATGGTTGTGATATAAAGATTTTGGATAGTGATGGGGAAGTAAAAGAGGTTCTTGCAAGTATTTTTAAAGAAGATGGTATGGATATAAGATTAACGATAGATTCCGATTTGCAAAAATCATTATACGAGCAGTTTAAAGAAGATCCGGGGTGTTCTGTCGCAATGAATCCTTATACGGGAGAAGTATTGGCTTTGGTAAGTACCCCATCTTATGATAATAATGAATTTATACGGGGCATATCATCAGAGAAATGGACATCATTAAACGAAGATGAAAAGAAACCATTATATAATCGTTTCCGTCAAGTATGGTGTCCTGGCTCAACATTTAAACCAGTTGTGGCAGGAATTGGGTTGAAAACGGGAAGCATAGATCCAAAAGAAGATTTTGGAAATGAAGGTTTGGCATGGCAGAAAGATTCGTCTTGGGGATCTTATCAAGTGACAACACTTCATGAATATGAACCGGTTATTATGAAAAATGCAATTATCTATTCTGATAATATTTATTTTGCAAAGGCAGCTCTTAAAATTGGTAGTGAGAATTTTATGAATACTTTAAATGAAATAGGATTTAATCAGAATATGCCGTTTGAGATTGCGATGCAGGAATCAACATATTCCAATACAGATAAAATAGAAACAGAAATACAATTGGCAGATAGTGGTTATGGGCAAGGTCAGATTCTTGTAAATCCATTACATCTGGCAAGTATTTATACTTCATTTTTAAATGAAGGGAATATGATAAAACCGTATTTGAAATACAAAGAAGAAGCATCCGGTGAAACATGGATAGAAAATGCGTTTAGCAAAGAAAATGTAGAAGAAATTATGCAAGGGGTGGAAGGTGTTGTAAATGATCCGGAAGGAACCGGATATGCTGCACATCGTGACGATATTTTGCTGGCTGGAAAAACAGGGACAGCCGAGTTGAAGGCAACGAAAGAAGATACTTCTGGCAAAGAAATCGGGTGGTTTTCGGTGTTTACGGCAGATAAAAGCGTGGACAAACCAATTCTTCTTATCAGTATGGTTGAGAATGTGAAAGGAATCGGTGGAAGTGGTTATGTTGTTAAAAAAGATGCAACAGTATTGGATGAGTATTTTGAAGAATAAAAAAATTTTTATGGGAAATTATTACATATGTAAGATATTTGCGATGATATTGATAGTTCTTATTGTTTTTACAGGGTGCGGACAAAATCGAATTACGGAAAAAGAAGAAAAGAAAGAAACCGTAGAATCTGAAATGAATGCAGAAGTAAAAAAACAGCGCAAACTTTTCGGTCTGTTTATATGAAGGAGAAGTCGGAGTTAAATACATTAAAGGTGAAAAGAAAAATTATCAATTGTCTGGAAGAAAAAGGATATGCGGCAGTAGATTGTGATAATCAGATTGATATGGTCAATCGTGAAAAAGTGGAAGATTTTTGCAAAACAGCGGAGAAAGAAGAACAGGCAGCAGTAGATATTGTACAACCGAACAGAGATTCGCTACAATATTAATTTATGTATAATTATGTTGTAGGTACAAAAATAGTGTGACAGCGAGGTAGAGAAAATGGAAGAGCAGATAAAAAAGATTTATGAAAAGCAGAAAAATGGACGCATCAGGATGATACGGAATGTGCTGTTGATTTATGCAGCATTGATCTGTGTGGTGAGTATTTTCAAAGGAAATCCGTTCCCGCATCAGGAGACAGTACTCTTTTTCGATGTGAAGCAGCCGGGCTGGGTCACGACAGATCCCTGGCTTCTGTGGATTTGCGTGGTGGTTGATCTGATTGCAGGTATATTCATTTTAATCAGGGACATTCTCAGAGATTTTTCAAAAATTGACCGGATTCTGTCACAGCAATGTGATGCAGAAAAATATTCAGAAATGCTGGAAGAGTTGATAAAGTACGGAAAGAGCTTGGATTATCATGGATTTCAAAAAAGTGTCATGCTGATAGCTGAGTCTAAATATGTAGTTGCACTGATCATAAATGGGCAGTTGCAGAAGGCAGAAGAGTATATAAAGAATGAATGGGAAGGAAAAAGAGAGGGACGTTCCTGGCAGCAGGTCATGACGAATCTCGAACTGTCGAAGAAATATCAGGAGAAAGATGCGGCAGGTTATTCGGCTACATTAGAAAAAGCAGGGAAAGTATTTCAAAAGAATCCACTGTTTATGGCAAAAAATTTGATGCTGAAAGGTGAAGATGAGGCAGCAGTAAGATTACTGGAAAATGATACGGAAAAGTTGCCTTATTATGAGGTTACACGCAGATTCCTGCTGGGAGTATGTTACTACCGAATCGGAAAAGAAGAGCAGGGAAAAGAATGTATGGAATATGTAATTGGGCATGGAAATACGTTGAAGTGCAAAGAAGAAGCGGAAAAATATGTAACAGTGTAAGTAAGGATGTTCTTTAAAATGACAGGGTAACAAAAATGGAGAAGATATAGAGGATGGTAATAAAATAGGATATATCGCACATAAAGATGGTGAATCTGGAGTATACAATTCCTGAAAATAGACTTGATTTTTAAATATTACAAGCGTAAGATTTAAGGAACAAAAAAATTAGAAGAAAGGAATCGGTGGAAGTGGTTATGTTGTTAAAAAAGATGCAACAATATTGGATGAGTATTTTGAAGAATAAAAAAATTTTTATGTGGAATTATTACATATGTAAGAAAATTGCGATGATATTGATAGTTCTTATTGTTTTTACAGGATGCGGCCAAAATCGAATTACGGAAAAAGAAGAAAAGAAAGAAACCGTAGAATCTGAAATGAATGCAGAAGTAAAAAAAACAGCGCAAACTTTTCGGTCTGTTTATATGAAGGAGAAGTCGGAGTTAAATACATTAAAGGCGAAAAGAAAAATTATCAATTGTCTGGAAGAAAAAGGATATGCGGCAGTAGATTGTGATAATCAGATTGATATGGTCAATCGTGAAAAAGTAGAAGATTTTTGCAAAGCAGCAGAGAAAGAAGAACAGGCAGCAGTAGATATTGTTGTTGTATTTGATGAAGGGGAAATTATACAATATCATTTAGAGTCAATGAATGGAAAGATAAATGTTCGATTATGTCAGGTTAAATGGAAGGATAATAGCCCACAGGCTAATTATTATGATGAATATGAAGCATATGAGTGGAAATATACAGAAAAAGGATACTTGTTTCTGGAGGAATATCACCCACCGGGATTTAATGGAGCACCGGGTGAAACTGGATTCAGAGTGCAGCCATTAGATAAAACATGCCGAGAATTGAATCGAAAATATGTTATGCCGTTGGGGTATGCACTTAATAATCTGTTGATTACAAATTGGGATAACCAGAATTATACGGAACTTGATTTTTATGATCTTTATGAAAAAATGTATTATATGAAATATGGAAAGCAAGTTCCATATGAAGCAAATTATGGTGGAGCAGAATATGAAGTTCCAAAAGATGAGTTTGAAGAGGTTATAAAGACCTATTTACCATTTAGTAATAGCGAGATTGAAAAAGGAACTTTTTATAACTCTGATAATAGAACTTTTAGATACAGACCGCGAGGGTTATATGATTGTGAATTCCCATATGAGCCATATCCGGAAGTTATCTCATATGAAAAATTACAAGATGGAACATTAAAACTTACGATAGAAGCAGTATGGGAAATCAGAATGTTAGATCAGGCAATCACCAGTGAATTGATGATAAAACCTATGGAAGACGGAAGTTTCCAGTATTTATCAAATAAGGTAATCAAGTCAGATCAAAATGCAAATGCAGGGTGGTATATGCCAAGGTTAACAGAAGAAGAGTGGGAAGAGAATTACAGTAATAATTAGGGGGCAATATGAAAAGAAAAAGTATTTTGTTAGTACTTTGTATAGGAATGATTCTGACTTCCTGTGAAAGTAAGATATCGTTAAACAGCACAGATGTAAAAAATGAGAAGAATCAGAAAAACACTACCATGGAAAATCCGGATAAGGGATATAATCTACCAATCGATGAAGACAAGAAAAAGGAAGCTGTGAACGATTGTGAAGAAATTATGGGCATTATCCGAGATATTTATTCTGAATATAATGGAATACAAGAAGCAGATCAGAACACTGCTGAGCAAATGATGAATCGGATGAAAGAAATTATCAAACAAAATGGGAATCCGGTCATTGGTTCCGATCATTATTCTGTTATGGATAATTATCAGAAGATGGAACAATTTTTAAAATCTGCAGAACAAGAAGAAAAAGGAAGTGTAATTTTATATGAAGCAGATACAGATGGTGGAATTACCAGAAAAGAATATAGTTATGATGGAAAAGAAATGAGTGTGATGTCCGCAAAAATGATCTGGAGTGAGGATACAGAGCCTGTACTTACATACATATCGCTATCAAAAATAAAAGAATGGGCATATACTGAAAATGGGAATTTCTGTTATGAATTATGCGTACCTGAACCACCGGAAGTGACAGAGATTGTAGATGGAAGTTGTATTATCCGGGTAAAGCCTTTGAGTGAGGAGTGTCGGGAATATTTAAAAAAATATGTGAGTACGTTCGGCTATCATGGAAACAATCTGTTATGTTCAAACTGGAATGCGGAGGATATGCAGGGGTTGGATTATAATGGACTTTATGAATATTTTTATCAAATGAAATATGGAGAAAAATTTACGGCAGAAAAAGAGGTTGTGGGAATTCCAGCAGAAGAGTTCGAAAATGTAATTATGACATATCTTCCTGTTACAAAAGAAGAATTGAAAGAATGGGCGGTCTACGATGAACAAAGTAATATGTTTATCTGGGAACGATTGGGATATGGTAATTATTCACCAACACATTTTGGCTTGTCTTTACCGGAAGTAACAGAAGTCAGGCATAATGAAGATGGAACCATTGTTTTGACAATTCATGCAGTATGTGATTCTGTTGTATGTAATGATGCTGTTATTACACACGAACTTACGATGAAAATTCAGGATGATGGAACGATTCAGTATGTTGGAAACAGGATTTTAGATAATGGTATTGATAATATACCGAGGTATCAGTACCGGTTAGGTAATTTGCAGAATTGATCAGTAGAGAAGAATGAAATAAAGAGAACTGATAACAGGAAATTATGCTATCAGTTCTCTTTATTTATTTCCAAATACCAAGATTAGAAAGTACAGATTCTGTTATTTCGGTAGCCTGACTTCCAGTTGCACCAGAAGAGGATTGAATATTTGTTGCGAAGTAGTAAGTATTATTCGCTGTTTCAATGTATCCGATAAACCAGCCATTGACATCTTTACCATTGACACGCCCAGTTCCTGTTTTCCCGTAAAGAGAACCGGAAGAAGTAGTGGAAAGCAGCAGGGCTTTTTTTACAGCCTGGATATTTTTACTGTCAAAATGAAAATTATTTTGATAGAAATCCTGTAACAATTCCACCTGTTCTATGGGTGATATCTTCAGAGAGAAATCTGTCCAATAGAGATTTAGATTTGTTCCAGTATTTTGATTCCCATAGTTTATTGTCTGTAAAAATGTTCTTACGGCTTCAAAACCTGCCTGTGAATCAATTGCCTGAAAATACCAGTTTACAGAATTATGTATAGCCGAGGTTAAATCTTGATCGGCTTCCCATGAATTAAAAGGATATGGTTCTCCATTCCATGTGAAAGTGGAATGTTCTGGTGTAATAATTCCAGATTCCAAGCCAAGTAATGCATCATATATTTTATAAGTCGAATTCGGTGATACACGTGTGGAAGCATGATCCATATTATAAATATTCCATTTATCAGCAGACTGATTATATAAAACAAAACTTCCGGTGTAGTCCCCAAAATTGGAAGAAAGATTTAGCTGAGTAATATTCTTTTCGGTTGTGTCAAAATGATAGCCAGTCTGATCAGAAGCATAAACAGAAAGTATGGGAATGCATCCAATGATGATAGTAGAGACGAATATGCATATAAGATATCCACGAATTTTTTGTTTAAAAGTAGGTTGGTGGAATGATGCAATATTTAAAATGCGTCCTTTTAACTGTTTTATATTTCCACTGATTCCCATAGTAAGAGGGAATGGAGACAGAGCTATTGTTTCGGCAAAGTTAATCAGTGTATTTCCATATGACTTGTATTCTGTTTCTTTCAATAATTGTAATACAGCACTGTCGCAGGCAAGTTCGCGTTCCTGCCGTATTCTTTTTAGAAAATACCAGATTAGGGGATTGAACCAGTAGAAAACATGTACTGTATTTATCAAATATCCAATTAGAATATCTTTATGCTTGTAGTGCTGCAGTTCATGAAGAAGCATATATCGAATATCAGTTGCGCTTATAGTTCCAGCGTTAAAATCTGAAATCAAGTGAATTGGAAGATAAATGCGAGGATGCAGGAAACCAGCCAAAACAGGAGATTTCAAAAATGCTGTACTATAAATCGGAATGGTATGCTTGCTGTTCACTTCGTTTAAACATTCTATATAAAGAGCGTTTAGTTCTTCATTTTGAAGAGGTAAAGCAGAACTATGTAAGGCGTTTACTTGTCTTACTGAGCGGTAGAGAAGAAAAAACATTATGAATATACCGATACTCCAGAAAAATACAAGTAATGTGTGAATAAAAGTTGGTATTTGGGTGCTGACAGAGACAGCAAAATCATTTATTTTATCCAAATTATAACCATTACCAGAAAGAAAAGTGGTTTGAATGTCACCATTGGTACTTGAACTGGCTGTCAGCAAATGGCTCCACGATATAGAAGATGGGGCAGAGCTTATTGGTAAAAAGGGAACAATTAGAACGGCAAGAAATATAATCGAAAGATTATATTGCATACGTGCGGATAATTGCCTTTGCAATAAATTTTTTAATCCCAGTAAACTACCTAAAAAAATACAAATGATGGCATTACACAGTAAAAATCGAAAACTAAAATATATCAAAATATGCTCCTCCTCCCATGGTTAATGATTGGAAAGAAGATTCCGTAAGCTGGCAATGTCTTCTTCAGACAATTTATCATCCTCAATGTAAGAGGCAAGCATAGAAGTGATATTACCATTATAATATCGTTTTAAAAAAGAATTACTTTCCTGCCGAATATATTCGTCTTCCTTGACCAATGGAGTATAGACAAAAACCCGGCTTTGTTTTTCGTAGGTTAGTGCTTTTTTAGAAACGAGACGTTTAATTAATGTATGAATTGTTTTAGGACTCCAACGGGAAATTTGTGTTAATTTTTCAGTAATTTCATTGGTGCTGATTGGTGCGTATTTCCAAACGATTTTCATAACTTCAAATTCAGCTTCTGAAATTTGAGGCAGATTGTTCATGTGATATTCCTCCAAATCTTACAAATGTAATAAAAATATTATATATCTTAAAAGGTTATTCTGTCAACGAAATAAAAACTTGACTTTAAATCTTACAGATGTAATAATATATAAAAATTACACTTGTAAGATTTGGAATATGAAAGGTTTTTATAAAAATGGGAAGGGTAGTTGTTGTAACATTTGATGAAAATGAGGAAGAAAAATTAAATGAATTATTACATTTTCTGTCTGCTAAAAAATACTCTGAGATGCCTGGTAAACAAAATAGGGTACTTGATTATGGAGCATTAAAAATAAATGCGGAATATCGTTCTGTAGAAAGTAATGGTGAGCTGGTTCAATTGACGAATTATGAATTTGAAATATTATATTTGCTGGCAAAAAATCCAGGACGGATATTTTCAAAGGAACAAATATATACACAGGTGTGGAAAGAACCATATTATGGGGCAGAAGATAATGTTATGGGCATAATTCGGAGAATCAGAAAAAAGATTGAGCCAGATTCTGCAAAACCAAGATACATTTTAAATGTATGGGGTATGGGATATAAATTTAATGGTGAATTGATGAAATGATGGAATATAAAATTGGGCATAATAAGTAAAGATACCCAAAATAGCAGGAGAAATTTTTATGGAAAATGATATTTGGAATGAAATATCCTCTTTTTTGAACCAGTTGCGTTGTGAGAATATAAACAGAGAAAGTTATATCTATTTCCAAGAACTTGCAAATATTCAGTTGAAGAAGAAAATGGAAAAAGAAAAGGTGAATAAACTTCTCGATCATATAAGTAATGAGGACAGGGAGAAGTTGAAGCAATATGGAGAAATTTTGGAAGAAGAAGCGTTTGTGTCAGAACAAAGGGCATATTGTCAAGGATATGTAGATTGTATTCAGTTATTGGCTGGTTTAGGACTCTTGAAAAAATCGACGGATATGGAAAAAATAATTAGCGAGATGAAAAGCAATTAAGTGTGTTGTGGAGGAAAATGTAGTATTTGATAGATAAAAGGATGTTCGTAAAGAAGAAACAGTTATGTTATATCAAGTTGTAATGATATAGCATAACTGTTTTTAACATATGGTAATAGTATTTATTCCACTAATTTTAAATATCGGTAATTATCAGCTATTTATCGGTATTTTACAAGTTTTATTCTGTATCATTAGTAGTGTCTACGTTAGAAATAAAAGGATTAGAATCTAGCAAAGCTGTCGTAGTTGCAAGAATTACCTGTAACTGATAATCATTGCACTGATTTAAGAGCCGAAGAATCTGATCATATGTAGAATTATTTTTATTCTGATTTGGATAAACGTAGTCATCAGCAGAAATATTTAAAGTCTGCATGGTTTTACAAAATAATTCCAGACTGGGACCGCCTTTATGGCGTTCGAGGTCTCCAAGATAAGCCGCCGATATTCCGAGTTTTTCAGCAAGAGCTTCTTGTGTTAAATGCATTTCCATACGCCCTTGTTTTACTAAAGTGGCAAATAATGTTTTTGGAATATCCATGTTTATATACCTCCATAAACTTAGTGTATTACCCTAAATTTGAAAAGTGAAAAGGGTGTAACATTAGAAAAAATACAGGGTATTACCCAATGAATGAGAAAGCATACAAATCTCTTTCGGTTAAAAAAAACAGATTCCGAAAGAGCAGTATTTGTATGCTTATTTTCTTTTCCGGAATCTAACCGGAGAAAATATGGTTCTTAGCAAGAGTTCAGCTAAAAAATTCTGTTCAACAGAAGGTATTCAATTAAAAAAATCTCAACAATTTCATTAGTAAATGTTGGAATTGAAACTAGGGTAAGAGCCAATAATGAATCCAGGGTAATAAAATATCGAATTAAATGCGTCCATAGGAGTGAAATCTGTCAGGGCGTTTTTTGTTACCTAAATATTGAGAATGAACAATTCCTAACAAGGACGATTGTTCGTATTCGTGCCCCGCCTACTGATCTGAATTCAAAAAAATTCAGATCGGAGGAAAGGACATGGAAGGCAGACAGCCAAAAAGAAGAAAAGATAAATACAACCCATATGAAATCTATAAGAAGGACGGAAAATATTATGTTTCATTTCATAATGGTGAAAAAGAGTACAAGGATTTGGAAATAGGAAAGAATGTATATGAAGCTTTTAATACGTTTGAATTGCAGGATGTGTCGCATATGAATGTTGTGGACAGGCATTTGGAACAGTCAGAAATCTGGGATTCCAGTTTATATGAACGAGTATTTCAGAAAGAGGAAGGTGTAGAGGATACTGTTCTGAATAAACTGGAAGCAGAACGGTTACATAGTGCAATCCAGCAGTTGTCGGAAATTCAGAGAAGACGATTGATGAAGTATTATTTTGAAGATAAGAATTATGAGCAGATTGCACAGGAAGAAGGCTGCTCTTTTCAGATGGTAGCAAAGTCTGTAAAAGCAGCAATCAGAAATTTGAAAAAGATTTTGAGATAGTGGGTTGAAAAATAGCGTTTAAGTGAGGAAACAGGTGGAAAGAGAAATATTCTGATCCGCCTGTTTCTTCTTTTGTCACGAAAAGACTGGGGAGCGGGACGAACCTTGACAAATTCATATACATTCATCAGACACATTCCTGTTGTTATCGTGATGAGCGTAAGCCACATTAACAGATACGCCATAACACAGGCTGGGTAAAGACAGCGAAATCCCACCCGTATACTTCCTTTTGATTTCAGTTTGTATTACCCGGACTGTTGAGCGAAAAATATCTGGTTATAACTGTCAGATTGCTTCTAGCAGGGCGATGACAGACAACAGGCATAATGATACTCCTGTCCGGTCATAAAGTCGTGTATACAAAATATTTCTTTGATGCCGCAACAAGTGAGGGCAGCTTCAGGAGATCCCTGGAGAGGAAAACTCCTAATCCCATATATTTATTTTAGATAAAATCCTGTGGAGCTGATTAGCAGTCAGCCGTCTGATGATTTCCCAATTACAAGTCGGGGCGTCGGGGACAAATAGGCTTGTATTTTACATATTTAGGGATAACAACAGTTAGAAAGACGAGAGGAGATAAAGCAAAGATGGAAGATAGAAACGTCAGGCGTGGGGATATTTATCACGCCGACCTTGATCCTGTATTTGGAAGTGAACAGGGCGGTTATCGTCCGGTGCTGGTGATTCAGAATAATATAGGAAATAAATACAGTCCGACAGTGATCGTGGCAGCAATTACTAGTAAAGAAAAAATGAAACTGCCGACACACATTGCAGTCCCGGAAATGGAAGGTTTGGAAAAGGATTCTGTAGTGCTGTTGGAGCAGCTTAGAACTTTAGATAAAAGACGGTTGGAAAATTATGTGTGTACCTTAGATTGTACTGAAATGGAGAAAATCAATAAAGCAATCCGAAGAAGTACCGGGATACCGAAGATCATTGAAAAACCGTTGGTCGTGAGCCTGTGCAGAGTATGTGCAGGCAATTTTTATGATGTGCCGGGATATTATATCCGGCGAGTGAATCCAGAACAGCGATATAAGGATACTTGTATGTTTTGCAATATCAGAAAAGGATATGACTATTATATAGGAAAGAAGCGAGTGTGAGGGTAGTATATGGAGCAAGAAAAGGTACTTTTAAATGTAGAAGAAACAGCAGCTTACTTGAATCTTGGGATGACGAAAACTAGAGAATTGATGAGAGAAAATGAAAAAATATTTGTTGTCAGAATTGGCAATCGTAATTATGCACATAAGCTCTTACTCGATAAATGGCTGTTGGCACAGGTCAGAAAGTAAGTCAAGAATGCGAAACAAAAATTCGCATGTTTGTTTTGCACGTTTATGAATGGTAATTTGAAGGAGCAACAGATAAGAAGTTTTTCAGGAGGAAACAATTATGGCAAAAGCATTACCAAGAGGAGTTAGAGAGAAGAACGGTTCATATGAAGCAAGAGCGGTTGTAAACGGAATTAGAATCAATTTATATGGAACAGATCTAAATGAACTGATGGAAGAATTTGAAAAGGCAAAAGAAAATGCCAGGGATACATTGGATTATAGAAAAACCAGAATCACATTGAATGAGTGGTTTGAAGAATGGTTTTCAGAGGTAAAGCAACACCGGGTGAAGGAAACGAGTATTGCACCGATGAAAAATAATTTCAAAAGAACATTTGGCTTTTATATTGGTTCAATGAAGTTGAAAGATATTAAACCGTTGGATGTTCAGAGAGCATTAAATGCAATGGAACAGAATTATGTATCGCACAGTGCAATGCGAGAAGCATTGGGGCGTTTAAGAGAATGCTTAGATTTTGCATTAGGAAACCAATTGATTAAAGTAAATCCATGTTTGATTGTAGAAGTACCATGGACATTTAAACAATCAAAAGAAGAAATTGCATTAACCCAGGAAGAACAGGACAATTTCCTGAGTGAGATGGAGGATAGCTGGTATAAAGAAATGTTTTATTTCATGTGTCTGACAGGTGTCCGAGTTGGAGAACTTGGTGGAATGAAATGGAGCGATATAGATTTTAAAAAGAAAGTAGTTCACGTCAGACGTTCCTTGAGTTGTAGTTATTATAATGGAGAAAAGAGAATGATGCTTGTAACTCCTAAAACGGTAAATTCAATCAGAGAGATTCCGTTTTTAGGAGAAATGGAAGAAATATTAAAAGCTCAGAAGAAAAAACAGAATAAGCTAAAAGAGGAACTGGGCAGTCGCTGGAGAAGTACGGATGATTTAAAAGATTTGGTATTTACAACAGGTATGGGAAGTCCCTGTGTCAGATATGTTGTAGAGAAAGAAATAAAAAAGGCTTTAAAGAGAATGAGAGAAAAAGAAGGAGTTCTGGCAGTACAAGAAAATAGAGAACCCAGAGAGATCAGGGACTTCCACCCACATAGTTTACGACATACGTTTGCTACAAGATGCTTTGAAAAGAAAATGGAACCGAAGGTTGTCCAGAGGTTGATGGGACATTCGAGTATCAGCATCACATTAAACATTTATACACATGTCTTGGATAATATAATGGAAGAAGAAATTAAGAAATTTGGAGTGGCGAAGACACAGACACCGGAAGAATATTATAATGAAGAAATTCGAAAAGTGAGAATTTCAGCTATGAGTCATTGCTGATTATAAAGTTGGGGAACGAAAATACTCCCCAACTTTATAAAAAGGATTCCCCAAATAAGAAAAAATGAAATTGAAATCAAGCAACAAATGCTCAGAATCATTCCCCAACTTAAAAAATTGGGGAACACAGGAAATCGTTAATTAGCCGGAAAGACCAATTTCTTGAAAATACTGATAAATACATAGCTGTATTATATATAAGTAGCAATACAGGCAGAATATAATTTCAAAGTTCACAAATCAGGCTGGAATGTAATCCAAAAGTCGCAAATCAGATGAACGCATAATGCAAACTTTGCATTAGAATTATGATGAAGATAGACCCCTATAAATAGTGATTATGCTATTTATAGGGGTTTTCTGTTCTTATGGAAAATATCTTTGAATGAATACATATAATAAAGGATAATATACTTATAAAAAGAGATATTAATTATGGTCGGGTCAGAGACCTAAAACCTGTCTCAGCGGTCGGGATGGAGACTGAAAACCCATTCCATCGCAGAATAAACTGTGAAAAAATAGTAAGAGGATGGCTACCCAGTCATCCTTTTACTTTTCGGAGGGGTTAGTGGAAGAACAAAAGAGTTTTAATAAATGATATGAAGGAACATTAGATGAATCCGATATATTTAAAGATAATACACAATACATGAGAACTGCTTTGGTTGCGGCAAGCGCTTTGTTCTCAGATTTGGGGGATAAACGAAAGTCGGAGTATTTAGAGAAGATAGTTTTTGACAATACCTTATTACCAAATGAGGTAAAATGAATTATATAAAAAATCAAATTTTACAGAATAATGCGATCGAAGCAAGGGCAAGGGCGATTAGATATTGTGACTATATTTTAGAGGGAAAGGCAACTCTGGAATATCGTAAACACTTTGTGTCTGTGCTTCACAATTCCGTAGAATTATTTGTAAAACAGTTAATGTTAAAAGCTATCGTTTTACTTATGAGATTATGGAATTTGCAAGAAAAATCAGTAATCAGCCATCGCTTGAAATGGTGGAACGCCATGGCAAGCAGCCGAAATCCATATATTGTGAAAATATTGATAGTCAGATTCAAATTCTTTAGGGATAATATACTTGACAAATAAACGACCGTTCACTAAAATGAATGTAAACGACCGTTCACTACAGCGAAGAAGGGAATTCAGTTACTATATTGTGGAGGGATATAATATGGTGGATACGAGGGAAAAGATATTGATGACAGCATTACAGTTATTTGCAAAAGATGGGTATGAAGCTGTTTCTGTTAGAACCATTGCAGAGGAACTCGATATGACGAAAGGTGCTTTATACAGGCATTATAAAAACAAGCGTGATATCTTTGATTGCATTGTAGAAAGAATGATACAGATTGATGCTCAAAGAGCAAGGGAATACCATATGCCGGATGAGGCATATGATACTAAGCCGGATGTTTATGAAAATACTACTTTGCAGAGTATTCAAAAGTATACCGTTGAACAAT
The DNA here is from genome assembly GCF_050315235.1 of Bariatricus sp. SGI.019. NCBI lineage: Bacteria > Bacillati > Bacillota > Clostridia > Lachnospirales > Lachnospiraceae > Bariatricus > Bariatricus sp. SGI.019. The sequence continues at coordinate 90,239 of NZ_JBNPOQ010000006.1, forward strand.
TTAGGTTCTGGACAGAAGATGAGTTTGCATCCTACTTTCGTAAAATGTTAACTTTGGAACAATACCGGAATAAAGAAATGGCAGAACTTTACAGCCAGTGTATTGTCGAAGGACCGGTTGCCTATATGGAAGATCTGTTCCGTGAACTGATTCAGAAAGAGGTATTGAAAGAGGAAAATCCCAGACAGCTTGCAGTAGAATATTTCGCCCCACTTTTTCTTCTTATCAGTATGTACGATAAAAGCGGAGAAGGTGAGGATTATGCTACAATTCTCAGCAATCATGTAAAACACTTTACTGAGAATTACGTTAAGGATTCAGGAGAGGAACAAGAGTAATATGGGAAATGAGATTATTATGAGACAGTATGGTCTGTCTGAGACAGTCGAAAAGTTGGCCGAACGTTTTGCGGATTTGACTGTTTCGAGAATTCTTTCACAGGAAAAAGGAGTATATCGGCTGATTTCTTCCCAGGGAGAAAAATGGGGAGAAATATCGGGCAGATACCATTATGACGTACAGGCAAAATCAGATTATCCGACAGTAGGTGATTTTGTTATGGTTGACTGGAACAAAAGTGGCGGAAATGCAGTGATTCATTATGTTCTTCCGCGAAAAAGCTCCTTTATCCGAAAAGCTGCTGGTGAAAAAAACGAGGAGCAGGTCGTTGCCACCAATATTGATACTGTATTTTTGTGTATGTCCCTGAATAACGATTTTAATCTAAGGCGTTTAGAGCGCTATGTCGCGATTGCCTGGAACAGTGGTGCAGTGCCCGTTGTCGTCCTGACAAAAGGCGATTTGTGCGAGAATCCAGATAGTAAACTGATTGAAGTATCCTCTCGTGAACTGACTCTTTTGCCATCCGGCGGTATGGTGATTGATACACCGGGGATGCGTGAACTGGGGATGTGGGATGCCGGAGACGGAATCGATCAGACTTTTTCGGATATTGAGAAGCTGGCACAAAAGTGTCGCTTTCGTGATTGCACTCATTCCGGCAGTGAGCCAGGGTGTGCAGTACAAGAGGCGGTAGAGCGTGGTGAATTACCGATCGATCGACTTCGCTCTTATCAGAAACTGATGAATGAGAATCGGTATGTGAAAGATACACAAGGTTATTTGGCTGAGAAAAGGCAAAAATTTAAGAACATTGCAAAGATCAATAAAAGGAATAGGAAAGGATAAAGAAAAAATGAATACAGGCAACATTATTATTCGTTTAGAGAAAAAAGAAGAATATCGGGAAGTAGAAAATCTGGTAAGAGAAAGCTTCTGGAATGTATATCGTCCGGGATGCTTTGAGCATTATGTGTTAAATCAGCTGCGAGATGATCCGGCTTTTGTTCCGGAACTTGATTTTATCGTGGAACAGGATGGCAAGCTGATTGGTCAGAACATGTTTATGAGAGCAAATATCAAAGCTGATGATGGCAAGACTATCCCCATCATGACGATGGGACCGATCTGCATTACCCCTGAACTGAAAAGAAAAGGGTATGGATAGATTTTATTGGATTACTCTCTGGAAAAAGCGAAGGAGCTTGGCTGTGGCGCTGTTTGCTTTGAAGGAAACATTGATTTTTATGGAAAGAGTGGTTTTACTTATGCCAGTGAATTTGGCATTCGTTATCATGGTTTGCCGGAAAGCGAAGATGCCTCCTTCTTTTTGTGTAAGGAATTGATTCCGGGATATTTAGATGGGATTACAGGTGAGTATGCGACACCACAGGGATATTTTGTGGATAAAGCTGAGGTGGAAACATTTGATAAGGAGTTTCCGGTAAAAGAAAAATTGAAACTCCCGGGTCAATTATTTCAGGAGTAGTTTTCAAAAGATAGGATTTTGAATGTAACACCTTATTTTTTGTGTATAATATAAATTGAACATGACATATAGATGTCGTGTTATAGGTGGTATGATGAATCAGGAAGTGAAAGTGATATGAAAATAGATAGGCTTATCGGTATTCTTTCTATTCTTTTACAGGAAGAGAAAATAACTGCTCCGGAATTGGCAGAAAGATTTGAGGTTTCAAGAAGAACAATAAACAGAGATATTGAAGATTTATGCAAAGCTGGTATTCCGATTTTTACATCACAGGGTGCAGGCGGTGGTATCAGCATAATGGAAGGTTATAAGATGGATCGAACGATTCTGTCATCGAAGGATATGCAGATGATCATGGCAGGTCTTCGAAGTCTTGATAGCGTAAGTGGCAGCCATTATTATGTTAGGCTTATGGAAAAGCTCAAGGCTGGATCATCTGATTTTGTCAGTGGAAATGAGTCTGTTCTTATCGACCTGTCATCATGGAATAAGGATTCTCTGTCACCAAAGATTGAGCTGATTCAGGATGCTATCGAGCTTGGGAAGACCTTAAGGTTTAAGTATTATGCTCCGGGCGGTAATACGGAGAGGGAAATGGAACCGTATTTTCTGATCTTCAAATGGTCAAGCTGGTACATCTATGGATATTGTCTGCTAAGGAACGACTATCGTATGTTCAAACTGAATCGAATGGCAGAGCTTAAGCATGGCAGAAATTTTGAAAAAAGAAGTGCAGTGCCAATGCCAGATTTATCAAATGAGAAGGTGTTTCCGCCACAGGCAAAAGTAAAAGCAGTTTTTCATCCGTCAATGAAATGGCATCTTATTGAAGAATATGGTATAGAGTCATTTGCAGAGATGCCGGATGGAAATCTTCTATTTGAACATGATTATGCGGATGATGAGGGGCTGTTGTCCTGGATACTTTCATGTAGGGACACGGTCACTGTTCTTGAACCAGAATCTATAAGGGAGAAACTGTTTCGTATCGCTTCTGAACTTGCAGAAAAATACAGGAAAGAAGGACAAAATGACAACGGTATATGTTTATGTAATGAATACAATGGCTGATTGCGAAATTGGCTATTGTCTTGCGGAACTTCATTCAAAAAGGTTTTTCAGGAAGGACGCCAGAGAGATTTCGGTGAAAACAGTATCTCTTTCAAAGGAGCCGGTGAAATCCATGGGAGGTCTTACGATTGTTCCGGACCTGACGATAAAGGATGTCCAGGCAAATAAAGATAATGTGCTGATTCTTCCCGGATCAGACAGATGGAGTGAATCTGAAAACTCCCCGATTCTTGGGATTGCTAAGCAATTCCTGGAAGCCGGAGGACTGGTTGCTGCAATATGTGGAGCTACCGTAGCACTGGCAAATATCGGGATTTTGGATGATAAGAAGCACACGAGCAACGGAGCAGGTTTCTTAAATATGTTTTGCCCGGAGTATATGGGAACAGACCATTATATTGATAAGCCGGCTGTCAGAGACGGAAATTTGATAACAGCTGCAGCTACAGGCGCACTTGATATGACAAGATTGATTTTGGAATACCTGGATTTATTTGCGGCAGATACATTGGAACACTGGTATGCGTATTTCAGTACAGGCAACGCAGATGAATTTTTTGCTATGATGCAGAGTCTGCAGAAATAAGGGGGACTAAGGTAATGAAGAAATGGTATGATGAAGAATATAGATTTTCAATAGAGGTAACAGGTTTTCTGCGAGGCGACCATACAGAACACCTATGCAGGAACGGTGAAGAAATAGGTGATAAATACACCTGTACCTACGGCTGTCCTGTGAATGAGCAGGGCTATGGAATATGTTCTAAAATGATGCAGATCCTTTACGGTGATATGCAGGCTGTTAGAAGTGGCGGAGATTTAACACTTATTGGAGGAATTGAAGCAAATGTGAAGGAATATGTTTGTCCGGACGGATGTGTATGCTTTCGAATGACAGTCGAAAAGACAGGCGCAGAGAATTTTTACAAAGGTAAATATTATCAGGAGTAGAGAGAAAATGGCATTTGATTTCAAGAAAGAATTTAAAGAATTTTACATGCCAAAGAACAAGCCGGAAATAGTGACTGTTCCGAAGGCAAATTACATCGCAGTAAGAGGAAAAGGTAATCCGAACGAAGAAGGTGGCGAGTACAAGCAGGCGGTAGGCATATTATATGCGATAGCATATACTTTGAAGATGAGCTATAAGTCAGATTATAAGATAGAAGGATTTTTCGAGTATGTAGTACCGCCGCTGGAAGGTTTTTGGTGGCAAGACGGAGTGGATGGCTGTGATTACAGTATAAAAGCTGAGTTTTATTGGATATCAGTCATCAGACTTCCGGATTTTGTGACAAAGAAGGATTTTGATTGGGCGGTGGGAACTGTATCTGCGAAGAAAAAAATGGATTGTTCCAGAGCCGAATTCCTTACAGTTGATGAGGGGTTGTGTGTTCAGATTATGCATCACGGACCTTTTGATGATGAGCCCGCAACTGTTGCAATTATGGATAAATATCTGGAAGATCATGGATACCGCAATGACTTTAGCGATGACAGGTTTCACCATGAGATATATATGTCTGATGCAAGAAAGGTTGCTCCTGAAAAGTGGAAGACTGTAATCAGGCATCCAATATGTAAAAAATCATTCTAATATAGAATAATATAGACACTTGAAGAGCGTTGAGGGAGGGAATTTCAAATGGAATTTATCCAAGTTACAAAAGATAATTTGGAAAAAGAGCACATCTGCTGTGCAATCTCAAATAATAAGGATGTACAGGTTACATCGAAAAAATCATGGCTTTCGGAACGATTTGATGAAGGCTTGGTTTTCTTGAAAAGTGAAGAGAGAGGAAAATGTTTTATCGAATATATTCCTGCAGAGTATGCGTGGAACCCAATTGATGCCAAAGGATATATGTATATTGATTGTTTGTGGGTTGCAGGTTCTTTCAAGGGACATGGGTACGCAAACGAACTGCTCAATTATTGTATGGAAGATAGTAAACAGAAAGGAAAGAAAGGACTTTGCATTTTATCGTGTGCGAAAAAGAAACCGTTTCTTTCAGATCCTAAGTTCTTGAAATATAAAGGATTTGACCCCTGTGATGAAGCAGACAATGGAGTACAGCTCTGGTATCTGCCATTTGAAAAAGAAGCAGAGCCGCCAAAGTTTAAGGAAAATGCCAGGCATCCGCATATCGATGAAAAAGGCTATGTTCTTTTCTACACATATCAGTGTCCTTATAATGCAAAGTATGTTCCTGTTTTAGAGAATCTTGCAAAAGAAAAAGATATCAGATTTAAGGCGATTCATATAAAGAGTAGAGAAAAAGCTCAGAATGCACCAACACCGATTACAACCTATGCGTTGTTCTGTGATGGTGAGTATATTACAAATGAGCAGATGAATGATAAGAGATTTTTAAAATTATTATCAAAATAATAGTTAGGAACTCTATACCGAGAATGGTATGGAGTTCTTTATTAAATCTTTATTTTTTTCTGTTATCCTCTTTCTATAGAAACGAGAGAAAGAAGGTATAAGTATGGAAATGATGCTTCAAACGAAAGATCTTTGTAAGTCATTTAAGAAACAGAAGGCTGTAAATAAAGTCTCGCTAAATATTGAAAAGGGAAAAGTCTATGGGCTTCTTGGACCGAATGGGGCCGGGAAATCAACTACTCTGAAAATGATTACCGGTGTTTTAAAACCGACAGCAGGTGAGATTTATTTCGATGGAAAACCATGGCGCAGGGAGTCGTTGTCTGAAATTGGGGCATTGATCGAGAATCCACCAGTCTATGAGAATTTGTCTGCACGGGAAAATCTGAAAGTCCGGTCATTACTGCTTGGTGTGGATGAAAAAAGGATTGATAAGGTACTTAAGATTGTCTCTCTTGCAAATACAGGAAAAAAGAAGGTCGGGCAGTTTTCTCTGGGAATGAAGCAGAGGCTTGGCATTGCAATGGCGTTACTGGGCGAGCCAAAGCTTCTAATATTAGATGAACCCACGAATGGGTTAGATCCCATCGGAATCGAAGAACTCCGAGTGCTGATACAATCCTTCCCGGCACAGGGAATTACGGTCATACTTTCCAGCCATATTCTCTCGGAAGTACAATTATTAGCCGATCATGTGGGAATTATTTCAGATGGTATTTTAGGATATGAAGGACCAGTGGAACAGGGGGAGAATCTGGAAGAACTCTTTATGAATGTTGTAAGAGAAAACAGAAAGGCTGGTGAAGGTCGTGCTTAGTATTGTGAGAGCAGAATATCTGAAAACAAGAAAGTCAATGGGACGGGTACTGATCTGGGGATTTCCAATTATTACATTTGCTTTGGCATTTGTACTTACATTAGAAATGACAAATGCATATGCAGAGAGTGTCTGGAATTGGTGGTATACACTGCTGCTGCCCGGAATGCTTGCCATTATCTGCTATCTTTCCATAATGCGGGAGAAAAAAACAAGATACTATCATCTCATGACGCTTTCTATCAGCAAAAGAAAATTAGTGATGGGTAAAATCATCTATATGGGATGTGTGATTCTGGTGTCTGATATGATTATATTTGTGGGTGCCACTTTCGGAGGATTTCTATTGACCACCTGTGTTCCGTTCGGAGGAGCTTTGGCTGCAGTATTGGTTCTTACGATTACGCAGCTATGGGAGATACCGTTGCTTTTATTTTTAAGTGAACGCTTTGGAATGATTGTGGAATTACTGGTATGTTTGGTTCTCACGGTTGGAGGCGTTATCATAGCGCCGACAGGAAAATGGTATTTTTTTGTTTCATCCATCCCGATGAGGATTCTTTGCCCACTCCTTCATATATTACCAAATGGAATCAGAGCAGAAGAAGGCAATCCGCTTTTGGATGCGGGAGTCGTTTTCCCGGGGATTTGCATATCCATTATCTGGTTCATTGCTGCAACTTTTTTGTTCTTAAACTGGTTTGATAAGAGAGAGGGGAAATAGAAATGCTTAGAAGAAACCTCCATGCGGACTTGCTGAAAATGAAAGGGCTGTCCATTACGCTTGCGCATATTTTAATTCCTGTTATAACGAGTGGGGTGTTTCTGGCGTATTATGCTTTCTCTGCCTGGAATGAGAATACAAAAATCATTGCTTTCTACCAGGCAGTTGGAGCAGGATTCCCTGTTCTGATCGGAATATTTACTGCATGTATCATGGAACAGGAGCAAAATGCCGGAGCATACCAGAATCTGCTCACCTTACGAAAAAAGACAACAGCATTTTTGTCTAAGGTGATACTTTTGCTTATATTCAGCTTGTTTTCTGTATTTTTAGCAGCAGGAATCTTTTGCTTCGGGTTTCATAAAATCCTTGGGTGTAGTACAGTAAGTACAGGGACATATATGATGACAGTATTTGTTATGTGGTGTGGCAGTATTCCGTTATATATCTGGCAAATGCTTTTGGCCTTCCGATTCGGAAAAGGCGTGTCCATTGGAGTAGGAATTATTTCCGGACTTGTCAGTACATTAATGCTCACGAATCTTGGAATGTATGTCTGGAAGTATATACCTGTTTCATGGACCGGAAGATTACCATACACATATTTACAGACTGCTTTCGGAGAACCGGGAGCAATCGATGAAATGAAGTCTGTAATACCAGTATTTTGCGTATTTACAGTGATTACTATGGTATATTATTTATTCTGGTCATCCCACTGGGAAGGAAGTAAAATATCAGAATAGAGGGATAATATGGCGAAAATATTAGTAGTTGATGATGATACAGCAATCCTTGATATGATAGGAACAATTCTAAATAAGGATGGACATCTGGTCACAAAAGTAAGCAACCCGCTTGAGATAAATATGGAAAAAGTGAATCTTTATGATCTGATTTTGCTGGATATTATGATGCCCGGAATGGACGGATTCGTATTGTGTTCAAGAATCAGGCAGCTTGTTGACTGCCCCATTTTGTTTCTTACAGCAAAGACAGAAGAAAGCAGTCTGGTAAATGGTTTGTCATTGGGAGCAGATGACTATATCTGTAAGCCCTTTGGGGTTATGGAACTTCGGGCGAGAGTTGCTGCGCATCTTAGGAGAGAACACCGGGAACATTCTGTCAGAATGGTCGTTGGGCATGTCTGCTTTCATTTATCTTTCAAACAGATGATGGTTGATGATAAGGAAATTCCGCTTACAAAGGCGGAGTATGAAATCTGTGAGTTTCTTGCAAGAAACCGTGGACAGGTTTTTTCAAAAGAACAGATTCTGGAGCAGGTATTTGGATTTGACAGCGAGAGCAATGAAAGTACAATTACGACTCATATTAAAAATATAAGAACAAAGCTCTCAGAATTTCCTTGCATGCCGATCAAAACAGTCTGGGGGATTGGATATAAATGGGAAGAGTAGAAAAGAGAAGAAGCAGTACACTTAGTGGAATCTTTCTGAGGTATGTACTGGCTATGCTTGGACTTTTGTTAACTTTGGGGATATGTACAGCTCTTATATTTAATATTCTTGTGAACCTGGGAGGTATTTATCCGGCTAATTACGCAGAAAGAAAGATCAATGAAGCTTATGATACGATTCAGAATGCAGATGAAGTGACGGAGGAGATGATACCGGTTCTTTGCCGTTATGTCATTTTTTCTGAGGACGGCGAGGTACTTGGAGGAAATATGGCGGAAGATTCGGTGAAAATTGCGTGGAACGTTGCAAATCATGGAACCGCATCAGGAGACTATTTTTATAAGGTGATTCCGCGTCCGGACGAATCTGTTGTTCTGCAGTACAGCCTGACACCACAGTATCAGTCTGCGTTTCTCAGAGAACATTTTATCGAACCACAGAATCTGATGACGATCATAGTTATTCTGAGCGGAATTACAATGATATTGTTACCATCTCTAAGCTTCGGAAAAAAGATGAAACGAAAAATGCAACCGGTCATGAATGCGGTAGAGAGAATCAAGAATCAGAATCTTGAATATGAGGTGTCTTATTCCGGGGTGAAAGAGATTGATGATTGCCTGTCATCTATAGATGAGATGAGAAATGCATTGAAGGATTCCCTGGAACGACAATGGAAGACGGAGCAGGAAAAAAACAGACAAATGTCTGCATTGGCGCATGACATAAAAACCCCGCTTACGGTCATAAGAGGCAATGCAGAACTTCTTTCTGAAATGGAAATGACAGAAGAACAGAAAAAATATATGGATTATATCACGAGCAGTGTATTGCAGATACAAAACTATGTACAGACAATAATAGAAGTAACAAAGTCCGTAGATGGTTATCAATATAGATTCGAAAAAATAAGGACAGAAGATGTACTTGGTGACATCAAAAAACAAACATTAGGCCTCTCTGAAGTTTTTAATCTGAAAATTAACTGGGAAGAACAATATATCAGTGAAACAGCAAATATTGTTTACGACCAGGTTGTAAGGGCTGTTATGAATATTATTAAAAATGCAGCAGAACATACACCGAAAGGCGGAATAATAAATATTTATATCGAAGAGCAGAGTGGAGAGTTAATATTTACAGTGGAAGATACCGGCAGTGGTTTTACAAAAGAAGCACTGCTGCACGGAACAGAACAGTTTTTTATGGATGATGCAAGCAGAAGCGGCGGTGTGCATTATGGCATTGGACTATTTTCTGCAAAATCAATAGCCCAAACTCATGGTGGAAGAATATTACTCACAAATTCGAAAAAAAACGGTGGAGCAAAAGTAGAGATTTGTTTTCCTCTTTACTGTCCAAAATAAGAAGTAAAAAATGATATCTGAAGAATTGACACATATGGATGGAATAATTACCTATACACAATTAAAATATTTTTGTAAAATATGGTATAGCAGAGAAGGAGGTATTCTGGAGACAGTAGCAGAATATGCTTATTCAAGAGGTTATCATCGTGTTGGGCTTCTGGGGACAATCTTTACAATGGAGAAAGATTTTTTAAGAAATGCCTTCGTTCAAAAAGGAATTGAGGTTGTTGTGCCTGACTATGACACACGTGTGTTGGTAAATGAACGAATTTCCAAAGAACTGGAGTACGGAATTGTAAAGGATTCTACTATAGAAGAATTAAATCGTGTAATTTTTAGTCTGAAACACGTACATGGAATAGAAGCAGTTGGGAAAGATAAAAGCAATCGGTGCAACGACAGGACAGTTGAGAAGAATCGTTTTGCTGGAAGGATTTCTTGTTGCCGCAATCGCAGTTCCACTCGGACTTTTGACGGGTTCTCTGTTAGTCCGATACGTATTTGGATGTATTTTCAAGCTGTACCAGAATGAGAATATGATGATGTCTACGATTCAGGAACTGATTCAAAGAGGAGAAATTAAGCTGATTGTCCCGTGGATCTATCTGCTCGCAATCGGAGTTGCGATGCTTACGGTTTTCCTGTCACTACTTCGCCCTATGGGAATCGCTGCGAAGGTCTCTGAAGTGGAAGCTATGCGATACCGGAGTGAACAGACAAAGAAAAAAATCAGAAAAGGATACTCTGATATTACCGTCACTCGTCTTGCCATGATTTATCTTGCGGGTAATAAGAAAAAGAGCTTGATTACGATCTGTTCTATGGCCATTACAGGATTATTATGTATGGTGGTTGCAACGGTATTGTCATGCGCCGATCCAAATGAAGCGGCAGATCATTCAGTCATGGGAGAATATCAGATTGCTCCGATCATAGATAACAACGACAAAGAGCATCCGGAACTGGAGTGGAGTCAGGTGCAGCAAAACAATCCGCTTACGGAAGAATTAAGAGAACAGATTTTACAGATTGACGGAATCGATTCTGTGGAATGTTATCTGGGAAATGATGCGGAATCGGATGCATTTGATGGCAACAGAGAAGGAATGCTCGGAGTTCCTGAAAGCGGGAAAGAGTTACTGGAAGATGGTATCATAGAAGGAAATGCCACTTACGAGGAGCTAAAGAGTGGAAATAAAGTAATCATAGATAAGAATCTGCTCCACTGGTATCCGGACCTGAGCATAGGAGATGTTATCGATGTCGTAACCTGGGACGGTGGCGAGAAGTGTCGGAAACAATTGGAGATTGCAGCGATTGGAGACTATGATCTGGGATTTACAAGATATAATTATCTCATCATGGCAGAAGAGGGGCTTCGCTCCTTCAGCGGATATAATCTGAATATGTATTACCGTATCTTTGCAAACAAAAAATATGATGCAGATGTAGAAGCAAAGCTGAAGACGATTATTGAAGAAAATGGAAGAATTCAGATGGAGACCTGTTTTTTTCGTTCAGTGATAATATAAGAAAATGATTGGAAGAAAGGTGGAGAAAAGAGTGATATGAGAAACGAGATTAAAATGAAACAGTATGGTCTGTCCGAGATTTTTGAAAAGTTGGCGGATCAATTGCTCTGAGTTGTTTAATATGTTGATGAAAATATAGGATTGAATTATAATATTTCATAAGAGCAAATGAGATTATTTTGTGAAAAACTGGAACAACTAATCGGAAGGAGAAACGGCAGATGGAAAGTAATGTGGGGATACAGGCGATTGGACTGGCTGGTACGATGCTGTTTTTTATGTCTTTCCAATGTAAAAGCAACAAGAATTTGTTTAGAGTGCAGTTTTTATCATATTTGTGCTATACCACTCACCTTCTTTTATTAGGAGCGATTACAGGCGGAATAAGCTATATTTTAAATACTTTCCGTTCATTTTGTCTTGGAAGTAAGATAGAATTCGCACGTAGCAAAAAAATGTGCATGATTATTTGTACATTGCAGATTGCAGCACTTATTATTACTTGGTCAGGGTGGATATCTCTCTTGCCAGTTGCAGCAAATATTGCATCAACCATCGGAGGATATACATATAACGCACGCAAAATACGAATTGCAGGTATGTTTGTAAATTCTCCTCTGTGGATCATATACGATATCATAGTTGGTTCATGGGCAGGAATTCTAGATGAGATTTTCAGTGAAGGCTCAATGATCATCTCAATTGTTCGTTATGGATGGAAAAATCTTGACAAAGTTAATGAATAACCTCTGATTATTATTTATGATAATATTCCTTCATATGGAGGATGAGGAGTCCTGCGATTGCTGCTCCTATATATGCGACTGCAAGCCCTATTCCAAACTCGGAGGTAAAAAAATTTGTATATTTTCCGGTTACTGTTATAGAATCAAAAATTGACTGCACAGACTGCACAAATACATTATGACTGGCATGAATCAATACTGCGGGCCAAAAACTCGGTGCTTTTATACATAGATAATTTGCTGTAATCGTAAATCCCATTACCATGAGAAAGAAGCATAGCAAAGAATAGGGGATGTTTCCCTTGTTATAGTTCGAAAAAAGAATCACAGGGGCATGATATAAAAACCAGACACTGCCGATGATTACAGATGCCGTCTTAAAAGGTACAATCTGCCTGATGGAATACTTGCGAAGCGTTCCAATACCGGTGATTCATGCGAAACCATAAACATAAGATTACTTTTGGGGAAACCAGTGCGTAGTATTGTTTGCAATTTTTACCAGAGTTAACATTACAGGAACTTCTGTCAATACGCCGACTGTTGTGGCGAGTGCGGCAGGGCTGGTTGTACCAAACAATGCAACAGCGACTGCAACCGCCAATTCAAAGAAATTGGATGCTCCAATCATTCCGGCTGGAGATGCTATGTTATGTGGTAGTTTCAGTAACTTGCAGGCTCCATAGGCAATAAAGAAAATGAAAAATGTCTGTAAAATCAGTGGTATTGCAATCAGCACGATATGAAATGGATTTTCAAGTATCACTTCGCTCTGACCCATAAAAATCAATATGAGTGTGAGTAATAATCCAATGGTTGTTGCTGAATCAAATTTGTGGATAAATATATTTTCAAAATAGTCTTTACCTTTGTTTTTTGTTATCAATATCCGGGTGAGGATACCTCCAGCTAGTGGAATAACTACAAATAACACAACACTGAGGATTAACGTATCAAAAGGAACTGTTACGTTCGATACACCTAACAAGAACTTTACAATAGGAACAAAAGCAATCAAAATAATCAGATCATTTGTTGCCACTTGAACGACTGTGTAAGCCGGATTTCCATGTGTCAGTGTACTCCATACAAAGACCATAGCAGTACAAGGTGCCGCTCCGAGCAAAACTGCTCCTGCCAGATACTCGGTTGCCAGTTCTGGTGTGATAAATCCTTTAAAAATTATAAAAAAGAACAAGGATGCAAATCCATACATGGTAAATGGCTTAACAAGCCAGTTGACAATCCATGTGACAAATAGACCTTTTGGATTTTTGCCGACATTTTGTATGCTCTGAAAATCTACTTTCAGCATCATTGGATAGATCATAACCCAGATAAGTATAGCCATTGGGATAGAAATCCGGGCATATTCAAATTTGTTCAAAAGTGTCGGAAGTGCAGGAGCAAAATGTCCTAGCAGGACACCAACAATCATGCATAGGAATCCCCACACTGTCAGGAATCGCTGGAAAAAATTAATATCTGTATTTTTTTCTTCTTTTATCATATTCATTCCTCCTCAAATTGAATTATAGAAATTATTCTATTTGATGATCATATGAAAACCGATGCTGATTGTTTCTTAAAAAAAGCATCGGCTTCAATCGCAATCACAATGACTGATTTTATGGCATATACAGTCAGCCTTGTCTGAAAAAATGTGTCCGAGAGTCTGGTAAAATGAATCCAATTGTTCTTTGTTCAGGGAGTAGTAAGTATTTTTTCCATCTCTTCGATCCGTTATAATATTTGCCTCAATCAATACTCTCATATCATGAGACAACGTAGGCTGAGTGATATGGAATTCTTCCAGAATTTTGCATGCACACAATTCTCCACATGATAACATGTCAACAATTTTTAGACGTTTAGGATCTGAAATGGCTTTTAAAATCTTACCTAATTCTTTATATCTTTGTTCCAAATTGCTTACCCCTTACTTAATCATAGAAATATTTCTATTTGTTATTATATGCCCTTATTTAGAACAGGTCAATATCAAATTGAAAAAATTCTATATTTGTATTGACAAATATCTTTGTAAGTAATATTATGATCATACATAGAAGATGTTCGATGTATTAAAAAAGGGAAAAGATTATGGATATAGATTATATACAGTATTCGAAAATTTTTAAAGTTTTTTCTGATCCAAAGAGACTTAAGATCATTGATATGTTGTCTAATGGAGAATTATGTGCGTGTAAAATACAAGAAGAATTTCAGATTACACAGCCGACTTTATCTCATGATATGAAACTGCTTTGTGATGTAGGAGTTGTTATCTCACGAAAAGAAGGAAAGTGGATGCATTACTCTTTGAATTTGGAAAAAATGAATGAAATTTATAAAGTGATAGGCAAGTTAATGGTGCCAGATGAATTTCAGAAAATTGTAGATTGTGATTGTAATAAATAGATAATAACCGGCTTTATGCCGGTAAAAAAATATAAAATAAATAGAAAGATTTGAATGTATGAATGTAAGGAGGAAAAAGAATGGAATCTGCAAACACACAATTATATGTAGTGACAGGTTTTCTGGGTGCAGGAAAAACAACGGTTCTTTTGAAAATTCTAGAACAATTAAAAGGACACAGGGTAGGAATTATTCAGAATGAATTTGGAAAATTGGGAATAGATGGAACTATTCTGCGTAATGATGATATTCAGATGGTGGAGATTAACAGAGGTTCGATTTTCTGTTCTTGCCTGAAACTTAACTTCGTAAATGCACTGAGTGAAATGGCACAACAGGATTTTGAATATTTATTTGTGGAAAGTTCCGGTCTCGGAGATCCATCTAATGTGGAGGAGATACTTCAGGCAGCACAGGCAGTTTCGGGGAAAGAATATGATTTTAAAGGAGTTATCTGTTTGATTGATGCTGTGAATTTTATGGAGCAATTGGATGATCTGGAGACAGTGTATCGTCAGTTAAAGCATTGTCATCTGTCTGTTATTACAAAATCAGATCTTGTTGATAATGACAGAATTCAGGAACTCAGGAAGAAAATCAGAGAAATTAATCCGGTTTGCAAAATTGAAATCAGCAATATGGGGGAACTGGATTATGGATTTTTAAGGGAAGACTTACTTCTTTATCAATGGGCAGAAGGAGAAGAAACCACGAATTCAGAAGAGACAAAGCCGAAAACACTGTTTATGGACTTTGAAGGTGAAATCAAAAAGGATGTGCTTGTTTCGTTTTTGAATGAAATGATTCCATATGTTTATCGCATCAAAGGATTTTTCAAAATCGAAGGACAAGGCTGGAGTCAGGTAGATGTTGTGGGCAGTAAGATTGATTTCAAAGAATGTGACAGTTGTGAAAAATCACAGTTGGTATTCATATCTAAAATTGGTCCGGCGATTATTAAGAAAATATTTGCGGCGTGGGAAGATAAGGTTGGTTTAGAAATGAAGTTGCGAAATTAGGAGGAAACAATGAATATCAAAGTAATTGGTACAGGATGTGAAAAATGTGATAGGCTCTATGCAAATGTACAAGAGGCTTTAAAGATAACCGGATGTGTTGCTGAGGTTGAAAAAATAGAAGACTTAATGGAAATTGTAAAACTGGGGGTTATGACATCACCGTCAGTGATGATTGATGGGAAATTAGTAGTATCAGGCAGAGTTGCTAAGCCTGATGAATTGGCAAAGATAATGAAATAAGGATTTTTACAATCTGAATTTACTAATACTTATGGTTCAAGTGATACTATATAGGATAAGAAATGGAGTAGATTATGGAAAATAACGAACTTATATGCTATTGCGATAATGTGACTAAGGGAGAGATAATTGCAGCTATGGATCAAGGAGCAAAAACACTTGCTGATATCAAAAGAATGACAGGTGCGTGTTGCAGTTGTAAATGTTCTGAGTTGAATCCTAGCGGTAAATGTTGTGCACAAGACATTGCACTTGTAATGAGAGAATATTTATTGAGTAAAAAATAGGCTGATTATAAAATTGAGGAATGTGAGATGAAATAAATGGCAGAGGAAATAATGGAAGCTATAAAAACGATAGGGCTATTTATTCAAGATCAGGTATTGGGAATGAAATGGCTAAATGTGGTGATTCGTAACAGTTTATTTGCGATAGGAGTAGATGTTTCAACAAAGGCAGGTGGCAGTGTACAGTTTTTCATCTATGATGTAATTAAGATTACTGTGTTATTGTGCTTTTTGATTTTTGTAATTTCTTACATTCAAAGTTATTTTCCGCCGGAACGAAGTAAGAGAATTCTGGGGCGCTTTCATGGAATAGGGGCGAATATGATTGCTGCGCTTCTTGGAACAGTAACACCATTTTGTTCTTGTTCTTCGATTCCGTTATTTATTGGTTTTACAAGTGCAGGACTTCCTTTAGGAGTTACTTTTTCCTTTTTGATCTCTTCACCAATGGTCGATCTGGGAAGTTTAGTACTTCTTATGAGCATTTTTGGGGCAAAGGTTGCTGTTGTTTATGTGATTGTAGGACTGATTATTGCTGTTATTGGTGGTACATTAATTGAAAAAATGCGCATGGAAAAATATGTGGAAGAATTTATCCGTACTGCAAGTGCAGTAGACATTGAAGCACCGGATTTAACAGTTAAGGACCGATTGACTTATGCAAAAGAGCAGATGACCGACACATTTCGGAAAGTATTTCCATATATTCTTGTAGGTGTGGGAGTCGGTGCCGTGATCCATAACTGGATACCGGAACATATCATTCAGACTGTTCTTGGAAGTAATAATCCATTTGGAGTCATTCTGGCTGTGTTAGTTGGTGTTCCAATGTATGCAGATATATTTGGAACAATCCCGGTTGCAGAAGCATTACTGGCAAAAGGAGCTCAGCTTGGAACAATTCTTAGTTTTATGATGGCGGTTACGACACTTAGCCTTCCTTCCATCATTATGCTTAAAAAGGCGGTAAAACCAAGATTATTAGGCTTGTTTGTTGGAATTTGTACAGGTGGCATTATTGTGGTTGGATATTTGTTCAATATATTTCAATATCTATTGATATAATACGGGGATTAAGATATGAAAAAATATGAAGTATCAGATGTAGAAAAACTGTTTCACAAACTTGGATATTAGTGAGGTGGAAAAATTTCTTCTAAGATGATATACTAAAAACTTATGTAGAATACTTGACAACTAAGGAAAGGATTACGGAAGAAGCCTTAACCCTCTTTGCAGAAAAGGGTTATAAAGGAACAAGTGTAAAGAATATTGCCGATGCAGTCGGGATTAAAGATGCTTCGTTATATAACCATTTTAAGAGTAAGCAGGAGATCTTTGATTCTATTGTGGAGCTGATTTTGGAACATATATCAGGTCTTTCGGAGACATTGGGAATGCCTCAGTACGATAACGGATATACATCCGCTTCTGTGTTTTATGAAAAATTGGATCTTGAAGGACTCAAGAACCTTTCGAGGGAGGTATTTGTCTTTTATCTTACAGATCCATATATTTCCAAGTTCTGGAGGATTGCCCATATGGAGCAGTATACAAATCCCAAGATCTATACGATATTCAGGAAGATATTTATGGAAAATGCGATTTCCTATCAGGAAAGGTTGTTTGAGGAGATGATGGAACAGGGCGTATTCTATCGGGGAGATACAAAAGCAGCGGCGCTCAATTTCTATTCTCCAATTTATTTACTATTGTCCATGTACAATAATCAACCGGAACACAAGGAAGAAGCTCTTGAAATACTTGATAAACAGATAGAAGAATTTTTCCGAATCTATCGGAAGAAGGATTAGGAAGTGGAGGAACATAAAGATGGAAGGAAAGATGGATCTACAGGAATATATGACAGCTGGTGTTGAAAATATCATGAAAAATGCAGTAAAAGTTACTTTGACTAATCCGGCACAGAGTATTTTTATGACCAGGTTTGCAGTGGCGGCGAAAGCAGCATCCAGAAAACGTGCGATGTCTGAAAAGGAAGGAGAACATATTCCTGCTTTTCTGATTGCCAGTATTACAAGCAGTTGTAATCTGCATTGTGCAGGCTGCTATGCCCGGGCGGTTCATTCGTGTGCAGATGTAGAGCCGGAAGAGCAGCTTTCTGCGCAGGAATGGGATCATATTTTTGAACAGGCAGAAGAGATGGGAATCAGCTTTATCCTTCTGGCAGGTGGAGAACCGATGATTCGACGGGATGTTATAGAGAAGGCAGGAGACAGACAGAACATTTTGTTTCCGATTTTTACAAACGGAACACTTATGAATGATACATACTTCAGAATGTTAAAAAAATGCAGGAATCTGGTTCCAATATTCAGCATTGAAGGTAGAGAAAAACAGACGGATGCCAGAAGAGGGGAAGGTGTATATGAGAAGGTTCTTACTGCCATGGAAGAAATGCAGAAAGAGAAACTGCTGTTTGGTTCTTCTGTAACGGTTACAAAAGATAATCTGGAAGAGGTAACGTCTGATGCATTTATAAAAAAACTGGAAGAACGAGATTGTAAAGCTTTATTTTTTGTAGAATTTGTGCCGATGACACCGGAGCTTAAGGAGTTAGCGCCGGGAGATGCAGAACGGGAGTATATGAATCAGCGTCTTGTAGAAATCAGAGAAAAGTATCAGGATATGATTTTTTTGTCTTTCCCTGGAGATGAAAAATCATCCGGCGGCTGTATTGCGGCAGGAAGAGGATTTTTCCATATCAATTCTCATGGAGGAGCAGAACCATGTCCATTTTCTCCATATTCGGATGTGAATGTAAGAGACACATCTTTAAAAGATGCATTGCACTCTGGTCTATTCAGGGAATTACAAAGCAATGGAACATTGTTGGATGATCATGTTGGTGGTTGCGTTTTGTATGAGAATCGAGAGAAGGTGGAAAGATACTTCGATCGTGATTTATAATCAAAATATATCAAAGAGAGAGTTAATGAAAATGAAAAAATGGAATGATACGTCACAAATATTTACAAAGCCCTATTTGGTCTGCATATTTGCACTGATTTGTTGTTTCCTTTGGGGAAGTGCATTCCCGAGTATTAAGATTGGATATCGCCTTTTTCAAATATCGGATGCAGATGCAATGTCCCAACTGTTATTTGCCGGTTATCGATTTACACTGGCAGGAATTATGGTCATCTTGATAGGAAGTTTCATAAAGAGAGAATTCCTTTATCCAAGGAAATCTTCGTGGCCGATGGTAATAAAACTTGGGTCTGTTCAGACGGTTTTGCAATATGTGTTTTTTTATATGGGACTGGCACATACATCGGGAGTAAAAGCTTCTATTATAACTGCATCCAATGTCTTTATTGCGATTTTTCTGTCAGCGCTTGTTTTTTCTGAGAAATTGTCAATTCATAAGTTCGTCGGATGCCTGCTTGGATTCATAGGTGTTATTTTTATTAATCTGGAAGGTGGAGGATTAGATCTTCAGGTGTCTTTAACCGGAGAAGGGGCGATGTTCGTATCGGCATTCGCAGCGGCACTTTCTTCCGTGTTAATAAAGCAGTATTCGGAAAAAGAAGAGACTTTCACGCTCTGCGGTTATCAATTCCTTCTTGGAGGGATTGTTTTGACTTTGATTGGATTGCTGAATGGCGGAAGCGTAACAGGTTTCACACCGGCTTCGACTTTATTAATAGGATATTTAGGTCTTATATCCTCAGTTGCATATTCCTTATGGAGCCTTCTGCTGAAATATAATCCGGTCGGTAAAGTGGCAGTATTTGGATTCAGCAATCCCATGTTCGGAGTGATTCTTTCGGCTATATTGTTAGGTGAAAAAAATCAGGCATTTACTTTGAAAGGACTGTTAGCTTTGATTCTTGTCTGCAGTGGAATTCTGATTGTGAATCGAAGTAAATGATTATTTCATCGGCGCACATTTTGAGCAACAGACCAGATAATATCAACAAAATATCTATAAAATTGACACAAACATCTGTATTGGTGTGATATCTCTGGAAGCGCATATCTGTTACAATATTGTTAAGAGGACGATTAGCTTATAGATTGAGATTAAGAGAAAAATGAAAGTAGGAGTGGATGAGATGTCAAAAGCTATCATTATATATGGATCAAACTATGGAACAGCCAGAAGGTATGCAGAGGAATTGTCTAAAAAGACGGATATTCCGGCGACTTCTTATGATAAGGCTGATATACCAAAAGATTGTGAGGTCATCGTTTACCTTGGCGGGTTATATGCAGGTGGAGTAAAAGGATTAAAGGAGACACTGCCGGCAATTTGCAAGACAGCGTATAAAAGATTCGTTATTGTTACAGTCGGTCTTGCGGATGTAGAAGATGCAGAGAATATTAATAATATACGCAATGCCTTACAAAACCAGCTTTCTGCTGAAGTGTATGAGAAGGCGGAAATATATCACTTAAGAGGCGGAATTGATTATAGTAAGTTGAGTTTCCCGCATAAGACAATGATGAAGCTGCTTTACACAAAGGCTAAGAATCTCCCGGAGGATAAAAAGAATGCAGAAGTCAGAGCGATGATTGAGACTTATGGAAAGCAAGTGGATTTTGTGGATTTTAAGAAGCTGGATGTCATAGAACAAAGTTTATCCAGGTAAAGGGGTACAGGAAATTGTCCTGTCATTGATCTGGAGAGGCTGAATCATAGGGGAAGGAAGTGGAAGTGTGGAATTAATAACAGAAAGATTAATCTTACGTCCCTGGAAGGATACAGATGCCGAGAGTTTGTATGAGTATGCAAAAGATCCCAGAGTTGGTCCAATTGCAGGATGGCCGGTCCATACCAGTGTTGAAAACAGCCTTGATATAATAAGAACTGTCTTATCGGCGCCAGAGACATATGCTGTGTGCCTGAAGGAAGATAATAAAGCAATTGGCAGCATTGGTCTTATACCACCAATGCAGTCCCATACAGTTGCCGCAGAAGATGAGATCGAAGTAGGATATTGGATTGGAGTTCCTTTCTGGGGAAATGGTTACATTCCTGAAGCAGTAAAAAGATTACAGCGGCATGCTTTTGAAGACCTGGGATGTAAGGCAATGTGGTGTGGTTATTATGAAGGCAATGAGAGGTCAAGACGTTGTCAGGAAAAGTGCGGATTTATCTACCATCATACAGAAGAGAATAAACACTGTGAATTGATGGGGGATATTCGGACAGAACATTTCACATATATCACAAAGGAGCAGTGGTCAGCTGATGAAAATTAAGAGATTAAGTCATAGGAAACTAGGTTTTGTGATTACAGGAAAGATGCAGAACGATGGAGACATTCAGTATATACCGATGGAATACAGAATGGAAATAAATGCAAACTGTCCATGCCCCAAAACAAAGTGCATCCGTCACGGAAGATGCAATGAATGCAGAGCCCACCATGCAAAACGTAACAGACCACGTCCATGTGAGAGAAAAGGAGAAAAATATGCATGAAGTGAAGGCAAAAGGAATCCTTTCTGCCCAGAATGGGATGAACATATACAGAGGGTGTACTCATGGCTGCATCTATTGCGATGCCAGAAGTACCTGTTATCAGATGGATCATGCGTTTGAAGACATTGCTGTAAAGGTGAATGCACCGGAACTTTTAGAACAGGCCCTTCGCAGAAAAAGGAAAAAGTGTATGATAGGGACAGGAGCCATGAGTGATCCATATCTTCATCTGGAGAAAGAGCTTTGCCTGACAAGACGGTGTCTGGAGATAATTGATGAATATGGATACGGGCTTGCAATCCAGACTAAATCAGACATGCTCCTGCGAGATCTGGATATTATGAAGAGAATTAATCAGAAAACAAAATGCGTGGTGCAGATGACATTGACGACTTTTGATGAAAGGCTCTGCCAGATATTAGAGCCCCATGTCTGTACGACATCGCGAAGAATTGAAGTGTTGAATATTCTACGTGAGGAAGGCATTCCGACAATTGTATGGATGACACCGATTCTGCCGTTCATTAATGATACAGAGGAGAATATCCGAAGCATTCTTAGTGCATGCAGGAAAGCGGAAGTATATGGGATCATGACTTTTGGAATTGGTTTAACATTGAGAGATGGGAACCGGCAGTACTTCTATCAGAAGCTGGATCAGCATTTCTCAGGAATGAAAGAACGATATATAAAAACATATGGTAATGCATATGAATTGCCTGTGCCAAGAGGAAAAGAGTTGATGAAGCTGGTGCGTCAGGAATGCAGTGATGCAGGAATAGAATGGAGAACAGAAAAAATATTTGAATATATGCATCAATTTGAAGATAAAGAAGTAGGTAGACAGTTAACATTGTTTGATTGATAAGAAAGAAATGCGATGAATTTCCCGGTATTAGTAGCATACGGCATGTAATCTGTGATTATACCGAGAAATTGCCGGAGGGAGAATTTGATGCTGTTATTTCAGCATTATCGGTCCACCACCTTGAAGACAATCAAAAAGAAAAATTGTTTCAGAGGATTTTTGACAAGTTACCGAAAGGCGGGGTATTTGTAAATTACGACCAGTTCTGCGCCGGATCTGAAAAAATGAATCGCTGGTTTGATCTGTATTGGGAAAAACAATTGACGGAAAGTGAATTAACCGACAGGGATATTGAATTGTGGAAAGATCGCAGGAAATTAGACAGAGAGTGTTCTGTTGAGAAAGAGGTAGAGATGTTGCGAAGAAGCAATTATTCGGAAGTAAGATGCGTATACTCATACCATAAGTTTTCAGTAATTGTGGCGATAAAGTAAATCCCGGTTTGCAGAACCATAGGAAAAGAAGCAGATATTTTGTGCGAAGATTTGGCCTCAAGCCAAATCTGAGAAGACTGCTGAGCCTCGAAATCATCAAGATTTCGGGGTGAATCAGCCTGGTCACAAAATATCTGCTTCTTTTTCGGTTATGGATTCTTAGCGAAGGACTCCGCAATGGCAACCATCCCATCCATCCTCTCGCCGTACACCTCCCAATTACCAACTAACTAATCTAAATTCCTCTCCCTATAAAACTGACACATTCACCTGAAAAATATGTCTATCGGATAATCAAAATATTTCTTATAATATTGGTATAGACATGAGAAGCATGTCCAGGAAGGAGCAATGATATGAAAATGATGAACGATAGACTATATAAATCAAATCAAAATAAGATAATAGACGGTGTATGTGCAGGAATTGCAGAGTATTTCGGTATTGATCCCACTCTGATTCGACTTGGATGGGTGTTATTCTGCGCTATGGGTGGAAGCGGTTTCCTTGCTTATATTATTGCAGCTATTATTATTCCACGCCGCCCGGAAGGAGAGATATAATGAAAAATATTATCGAAATCAGTCATCTAAACAAGACCTTTGTGGAAGTAAAAGCGGTACAGGATCTAAGCTTTCAAGTCAGAGATGGAGAATTATTTGCATTTCTTGGCGTTAATGGAGCGGGTAAATCCACTACAATTAATATCATGTGTGGGCAGCTTTCCAAGGATACAGGTAGTGTATATATTGGCGGCACTGATCTGGACACTGATCCGGACAGTATTAAACGCAGTCTGGGTGTGGTATTCCAAAATTCTGTTCTGGATAAAGATCTCTCTGTATGGGATAATCTGCAGAGCCGAGCGGCTTTGTACGGAATTACCGGAAAGGATTTTAAAGAACGTCTGGCAGAGCTTGCAAAGCTTCTGGAATTTGAGAATCTGCTGAAGCGTACGGTAGGTAAGCTCTCTGGCGGTCAAAGGCGAAGAGTCGATATAGCTCGGGCATTGATTCACAGACCGAAGATATTAATCCTGGATGAGCCTACGACAGGTCTTGATCCCCAGACGAGAAATATTTTATGGAAAGTTGTTGGAGATCTTCGAAAGAATGAGGGAATGACAGTGTTTCTTACGACTCATTATATGGAAGAGGCTGCAGATGCAGATTATGTAGTGATTCTGGACAGCGGGAAGATTGTTGCTGAGGGAACGCCACTGACATTGAAAAATACATATACTGGGGATTTTATCACGATATATGGTATACAAGAATCGCAGATCAAAGAGATAGGAGCTCCTTATGAGGCTATCCGTGATGCTTATCGGATATCTGTACCGAATACAGCCGAAGCAACAAAGCTGATTTTACAGTATCCGGAACTTTTCAAGGATTATGAGATTACAAAAGGGAAGATGGATGATGTATTTCTTGCCGTGACGGGCAAGAAGCTGATCGGGGGTGGAGAGAAATGATGACCGGAATTGGCGCACTTGTAAAGCGTAATATTAAATTATATTTTAAAGATAAAGGGATGTTTTTTACTTCTCTGATCACGCCTTTGATTCTTTTGGTGCTGTATGGCACATTCTTGAGCAATGTCTATGAGGACACATTCCGCAGTGCCATAGAAGCGGCAGGAGCTACTGTGTCCGATAAACTGATCGGCGGCTGTGTCGGTGGAGAACTGGTCTCATCCCTGCTGGCTGTGAGCTGTGTGACAGTAGCATTTTGTTCTAACCTTCTTATGGTGCAGGATAAGATCACCGGTGCCAGAAGAGATATAACGATCGCACCTGTAAGACCCAGCACGCTGGCTCTGAGTTATTATCTGTCTACTTTGATTTCCACGATGCTGATCTGTTTTATTGCTACAGGTGTATGTCTGGGGTATCTGTCATATGTGGGATGGTATCTGACTGCTGGTGATATTGCGAAGCTGTTTTTGGATGTGGTTTTACTGGTACTATTTGGTACAGCACTGTCTTCCTGTGTGAATTTCCCACTGTCTACCCAGGGGCAGGCTTCTGCAGTAGGAACAATCGTTAGTGCAGGATATGGATTTGTCTGTGGTGCCTATATGCCAATCTCTCAATTTTCGGAAGGGCTGCAGAAAGTGATTTCTTTTCTGCCGGGTACATACGGAACCAGCCTGTTGCGTAACCATGCTTTGCGAGGAGTGTTTGAAGAAATGGGAAATCAGGGATTTCCGGATGAAATAGTGGAAGCTATCCGTGACAGCGTAGATTGTAATCTATACTTTTTTGGTGATAAAGTAGCGTTAAGCAATATGTATGTGATCCTGATCAGTGCCATTGTGATTGCCATAGTGATCTATGTGGCAATGAATGTACTGCTTGCAGGAAAAAGAAAGGGATAATATGATTCATAAAAGATAAAGAAGGGCCTTGACTCTCCCCATATGGGGAGACTGTACAATAATTCCAGAACAAGTCGAAGGAGGAATTATTTATTATGAGAATGCAGAAAGAACATATCTGTGAAGAAAAGGAAGTAAATAGTCATCTGGATCAGATGGCTGTCCTGCAGCGGATCACGGCATTAAAACAGGCGGCCTGTATCTATCATAAAGGCTCTTATAATGAATTTCCGCATACTTATGCAGTGATTCTACAGTATATTGAAGAAAATGGATACGAAATCTGTGGAAATATCCGTGAAAAATATATTGATGGTGTCTGGAATAAGGATACAGAAAATGACTGGCTCTCAGAAATACAGATTCCGGTAAAAAAGACAGGAGAGTAAAATGAAAACAGATCATATTTTAATAAAAGGGTTGAGACAGAACAATCTGAAAAATATATCACTGGAGATTCCGAAGAAAAAGATTGTAGTATTCACCGGTGTGTCTGGTTCCGGCAAATCCAGCATCGTGTTCGACACGATTGCCGCAGAGAGCCAGCGGCAGATGAATGAGACATATACAGCATGGATCAGAGGCAGACTTCCCAAATATGAGAAACCGAATGTAGAATATATTGATAACCTGAATCCTTCTGTTGTGATCGACCAGAGCAGGCTGGGCGGAAACGCCCGGTCTACAGTGGGAACGATCAGTGACATGTATGCGTCACTGCGGCTTTTATTTTCCCGAATCGGAATGCCCAATATCGGCCCGGCATCGTACTTTTCTTTTAATAATCCGAACGGAATGTGCAAGACCTGTGCCGGTATCGGAAAGATCATGGAACTGGATATCCATAAGCTGATCAATGAAGAAAAGACCTATGATGAAGGCATCTTTCATCTGCCGGCTTTCGGACCGGGAAAATATTACTGGAAGTTGTATCGCAGACCAGATTTGTTTGATGTTAATAAGAAATGGAAAGAACTTACCGAGGAAGAGCAGAATATTCTATTATACGGCAGCCGTACAAAAGATGGAGAACGAATCGATAAAAAGCTGGAAGGTGTCTACAATCAATTTAAACGATTGTGTCTGATGAAGGGACCTGAAGAACAGAATGACTATACCCTGAGAAAGATTAATCAATTCATGGATGAGATCGTATGTCCAGACTGTAAAGGAGCCAGATTGAATCCAGAGGCATTGTCCTGTCGTATTAACGGATATAATATTGCTGATATGTGTGAGATGGAGTTTTCACAGCTTTATGAGGAATTAAAGAAGATTACAGATCCAAGAGCAGAATCCATTGTAAGATCACTTACAGATGCCCTGGGGCGTATGATCGACATAGGGTTGCCATATCTTAGTATGAACCGGGAATCTTCTACCTTATCCGGTGGGGAGGCGCAGCGGTTAAAACTGGTTCGTTATATGGGAAGCTCACTGACCGGCATGATCTATATCTTTGACGAGCCAAGTACGGGGATGCATCCGCGGGATGTGCATCGTATGATCCGGCTGCTTAAGAGCCTCAGAGATAAGGAAAATACAGTTCTTGTGGTAGAACATGATAAGGATATCATCCGTATTGCAGATGAGGTGATTGATGTCGGGCCTCTTGCAGGAAAAGCAGGAGGACAGATCTTATTCCAGGGAAGCTATGAAGCATTGCTTTTATCTGGAATATTAACAGGAGATGCTATGAAAGAGAAGATTCCTGTGAAGATCAATCCAAAGGAACCAACCGGATGGCTGCCAATACGTGACGCGTCTGTTCACAATCTGAAGCATGTGGATGTGGATATTCCGCTTGGAGTACTCACGGTCGTGACCGGGGTCGCGGGTTCTGGCAAATCCTCACTGATCCGGGATGTTTTTGCAAAGCGATATAAAGAACAGGTGGTATTAGTTGATCAAAGTGCAATTACTGCGACCGGCAGGTCTACCGCCTGTACTTATCTTGGTTTTTTTGATGAGATCCGCAGAGTATTTGCAAAAGCCTGCCAGAAGGATGTGGGGCTGTTCTCATTCAACAGTAAAGGAGCGTGTCCTGCATGCAAAGGAAGAGGAACAATCACTACAGAGCTTGTATTCATGGATCCGGTAACGACAGTCTGCGAAAGCTGTGGGGGAAAGCGCTATAGTGATGAGGCGCTGAATTGCAGGTATAAAGAGAAAAATATCGTAGAAGTGCTGGATATGAGTGTGGAGGATGCAGCAGAATTTTTTGCAGATCATGTGAAGATCCGTAAACAGCTGGAAGCACTTTTAGAAGTAGGGCTTCCTTATCTGTCGCTTGGGCAGCCATTGTCAACGTTAAGCGGAGGAGAACGCCAGAGAGTGAAACTGGCAAAGGAACTGCGCGGTAAGGGAAATGTCTATGTGCTGGATGAACCGACGACTGGACTTCATGCCTCAGATATTCAGAAACTTATGGCATTATTTGATTGCATGATCCGGCGTGGCAATACCGTGATTGTCATTGAGCACAATACGGATGTCATGAAGATGGCAGACTATATCATTGATATCGGGCCGGATGGAGGAACACTGGGAGGTGAAGTCGTTTTTACAGGGACACCTGCTCGGATGATGGAAGAGGGACAGACGATTACTGCGAGATATATACGAGATTGACAAATCCAGTTTTCCTGTGTATACTAAGAACCGACAGATAGTCGGTTCTTAGGCTGTAGGAGAGAAGAAGTCATATGCGGATAGTGAAGGAAGCAGAGGAAAGAAAAGAAGAGATTCTGGACGCAGCTGAAAAGCTGTTTGGTACCAAAGGATTTGACCATACCAGTACGAATGATATTCTGGAGGCAGTGGGCATTGCCAGAGGTACGCTTTATTATCATTTTAAATCAAAAGAAGAGATCCTGGACGGTGTCATTGAGCGGATATCCAATCGTCTGATGTCAGATGCGGGAAAGGTGATCCGAGACACAGAGCTGCCTGTTTTGGAACGGCTGACGAAGGCGATATTGGCATTGAATGTGGAATCGGAGATTGGTCATGAAGTAATGGAACAGGTGCATCGTCCGCAGAATGCACTTATGCATCAGAAGATGCAGCAGCAGCTTCTGGACGGGATTACCCCTTTGTTTACTGAACTGGTTGAAGAGGGTGTGCGTCAGGGAATCTGTCATACAGATTATCCCGGAGAGGTCGTAGAGATGACCCTGATTTACGCCAATACCGCATTTGATGAGCTTAACATGGAAGGCTTAAGTCAGGAGAAAAGAGAGCAGAAGATTGATGGTTTTATATATAATATGGAACGCCTGATGGGAATGGAAGAAGGAAGCCTTCAAGATACCATAAGGAAAGTTTTTTAGGAGAGCATATTATGTGAGTTCTCCTTCTTTTTTAAATCTATATAGACAGACTGTCGGTCTGTAAAGGGAAATAAAGAAAGGAATTTCAAATGGAAAAGAAAAGTAATTTTAAGCGATTCTTATTATTGTGGGCAGGAGAATTGGTGTCATCTATCGGGGGAGGGCTTACCAGTTTCGGCCTGGGAGTCTATGTATTTCAACAGACGAAAAGTGCAGCGTCGATGGCGATTGTTACCTTGCATGCCTTTCTGCCGACATTGATTTTAAGTGTACCTGCCGGTGTGCTGGCGGACCGGTACGATAGGAGACTTCTTATGATGATAGGTGACGGATGTTCTGCGTTTGGAATTTTGTATATCTTCTTCTGCATACAAAGAGGCGGAGCAAGTCTTACGGAAATCTGTATCGGAGTAGCAATAAGTTCAATCTTTTCATCACTTTTGGAACCTTCTTACAGGGCAACAATCACAGATCTTCTGGATGCCGGAGAATATTCCAGAGCCAGCGGACTTGTAGGGCTTGCCGGGAGTGCACGATACCTCATCTTCCCAATTCTTGCCGGTGCACTTCTGGCAGTATCGGACATTCGGATTTTATTAATGATTGATATCTGTACGTTCTTTTTGACGGTGATTTGTACTGGAGTGGTACGCAGGGCAATCGAAAGAACAGTTATAGAGAATCGGGCTCCGTTTTTTGAGGAGCTTAAAATAGGATGGAAAGCAGTTGCAGAGAAAAGAGGTGTTCTGATCTTGATTTTTGTGGCTTCTGTCATGACTTGTTTTATGGGTGCTTTTCAGATTCTGGCAGAACCCTTAATTCTGGATTTTGCAGACAGTGCAACATTAGGAGTTGGAGAGACTGTCTGTGCCAGCGGTATGCTGGTTTCCAGTCTGTTTCTGGGAATATGTGGAATAAGAAAAGGATATGTCAAAGTATTGTCCGCTTCTCTGGTAATTGCAGGGATTTCAATGGTAATTTTTGGAATAAAAGAAAATATCTATCTGATCTGTGGGTCAGGATTCTTGTTTTTCGCTATGCTTCCATTCGCCAATAATTGTCTGGATTATCTTGTGCGCACGAATATCGAAGATGAGCTGCAAGGAAGAGCCTGGGGCCTGATCGGATTCCTTTCACAGATCGGATATGTAGTCGCTTATGGAATCGCCGGGATCCTTGCGGATGGAATTGGAGAGCAGATGAACATTGGTGTAGGACGAGGAGCCGCAGCCGTTATCATGATATCGGGGGTGATGCTTAGTATTCTGGCATTAGCCATATATCCGGTCAGGGATGTACGTCTGCTGGAAGATGCCGGTATGCAGGCAGAAGGAGGAATGTGTTATGAGAAAAAGAATGATATGGAATGATATTATGGGAAATCGATTACTTTCTGTTACGACATGGGTCTTTATGGCTGCCAGTGCGTTCTTGTTCGGACTAACCTGCTTTTTATCTGTCACCCTGCTGGGTTCTGTAAATACACTCATGGAAGAGGCGCAGACACCGGATTTTCTTCAGATGCATACAGGAGAGATTTCGGAAGAAGAGCTGATCCGGTTTGCAGAAACGAATCCGGATGTCCATGCGTTTCAGGTGTTACGCTTTCTAAATCTGGAAAACGGAACTATTTTTTTAAACGGCCAGTCTTTGAGTGACAGTACACAGGATAATGGTGTATGTGTACAGAGCGAAAAGTTTGATTTTCTGCTGGATCTTGAGAACCAGGTGATGGAAGCCTCTGACGGCGAGATCTATGTTCCGGTCTGTTATCGCCAAGAATATAATCTTCACACGGGTGACAG
Organism: Bariatricus sp. SGI.019; assembly: GCF_050315235.1. Taxonomy (NCBI): domain Bacteria; kingdom Bacillati; phylum Bacillota; class Clostridia; order Lachnospirales; family Lachnospiraceae; genus Bariatricus; species Bariatricus sp. SGI.019. The sequence continues at coordinate 120,380 of NZ_JBNPOQ010000006.1, forward strand.
AGTGGAGATTGGAGATACTTCTTTTGAGATTGTAGGTTTTCTCAGAGATTCACAGATGAATTCTAAGATGGCATCTTCGAAACGTTTTCTTGTGAGTGAAGTGGATTATATGCGATTACAGAAAAAGGAAGTGAAGAATATCTGATTGAATTTCTTTTGGAAGATGGAGCAGATGTGGGAGTCTTTGCAACAGAATATACGGATGCAGGATTACCGGCAAACGGTCCGGCAATTACAAGACCTTTGATCCTTATGATGAATGCACTTTCGGATGGACTGATGATTCTGGTCATACTTCTTGCCAGTGTTGTGCTAGTCTTGATTGCTGTTCTTTGTATTCGTTTTACACTGCTTACACAGTTGGAGAAAGACCGAAAAGAGATTGGAATGTTGAAGGCAATTGGAATTTCGAAAAGAGATATCCGACGGATTTATTTTATAAAATTTCTTGGCTTATCAGGACTGGGAGCTGTGACGGGGCTGGCTTTTGCAGCTCTGACAGAAAAGGTGGTATCGTCTCATATGCAAGAGTTATACGGGCCATCCCAACATACAGTTATTCCACTTTTGGTTGCTTCTACAGGGATACTATTGACAGAAGGAATCATTCTCTTTTCAATCAGAAGAACTTTAAAACATATAGAAAGATTATCTGCTGTGGAAGCTTTGATCGGACAGCAGGAAAGGCGAAAGATCGGACAAAATCTGATCGTAGTACTGGTGATTGGATTAGGAGTATTTCTGATGATATTGCCTCAGAATCTGCTAAGTACCATTTCTTCTTCTGCTTTTGTAACTTATATGGGAATCGGAGATGCAGATATCCGTATGGATATACGACAGACAGACGATATTGCCGGAAAAACAGAGCAAATAGAGAGAATCTTATCTGAAGATGAGAGGGTGAAACGATTTGTCACTCTAAAGACAAGCTCTTACCGGATCACTTTGCCAGATGGATCTTCCGAGAGTCTGAATGTGGAACAGGGAGATCATACGATATTCCCGGTGACTTATGCAGAAGGGGCAGCACCACGGAAAAAAGGGGAGATTGCATTATCTTATCTTTGCGCAGAGGAATTGGGAATGTCTGTAGGAGACATGCTTGCTTTGTCTGTGGAAGATGATAAATGGGAATATCGGATCTGTGGCATCTATTCGGATATCACCAATGGGGGAAAGACAGCGAAGGTGGCCGTTCTTCCAAAAGAGGGAGAACTGATGTGGGGCATCTGTTATGTGTCATTGGAAGATCAAGTAGAGAAGGAATCCTGGATCCTGGAATATACGGATATTGCATCGGCTCAGGGTATTAGTGCACAGACCGTGGATATCCAGGAATAAGTGGAAGATACTTATGGACAGACGATCCGGGAAGTGCGCATGGCAGCAAGGGTGGCAATACTGATGGCAATTCTTGTGATTGTTGTGGTGGTAATATTATTTACCCGACTTTTCATAGCAAGAGACCGCTATGATATTTCTTTACAAAAAGCGATTGGAATTGCTGCCAGGGTAATCCGAACATCTTATGTCATTCATTATATACCGGTGGTGTTCATTGGAATTGTGGCAGGGGTTCTGTTCGGGAATCTGCTGGGTGAATATGTGGCCGGCATATTGTTAAAGTCTCTGGGAGCGACAGGATTTCATTTTCAGATTGACCCTTGGATTGTCTGTGGATGCATTCCTGGCTTTACAGTGGCTGCAGTTCTGTGTGCGATCTTAATTGGATTGTCAGAGGTGAAATATATCAAGGCTTATGAGTGTTGTGTTGGAAAGGAGTAGAGAATCATGCCAGAAATATTAACTGTAAAGGGCTTATGCAAAAATGGAATTCTAAAGGATGTAGATTTTACGATAAAAGATGGAGAAATGGTAGCAATCATGGGGCCATCAGGATCTGGAAAATCAACCTTGCTTTATCAGATATCCGGGATGGACAGCTTTGATAGTGGGGAAGTGTGGCTTGACGGAACACAGATAGGCTTGCTATCTGAGGATGAAAGGGCACAACTTCGCCTGGAGAAAATGGGTTTTGTCTTTCAGCAGATGAATATGTTAAAGAATCTGAATCTGATCGATAATATCATGCTGCCGGCAACTCGTCTCCGGAGAGGAAAACACTCTGAAAAGGAAGCAGAGAAGAGAGCAAAACTGCTGCTGGAAAAAATGGGAATCTGTGAGCTTGCAGACCGCAGGATCCATGAGGTATCCGGCGGACAGCTTCAGAGAGCATGTATCTGTCGAAGCCTCATGAATCAACCGAAGATCTTGTATGCAGACGAACCTACAGGGGCATTGAATCAGAGTGCAAGTCAGGAGGTTATGGGAGAGTTCTGTAGACTGAACCGGGAAGGTATGACGATTCTTATAGTGACCCATGACAGCAAGGTTGCAGCAAGGTGCGGCAGGATTCTCTATCTGTTGGACGGAAGAATCCAGGGGGAACTGGTACTTGCAGAGATGCTTTATGGGAAGGAAAGAGAAGACAGAGTTGGAACATGGCTTGCCGGTATGGGGTGGTAGTCTTCGCTTCCTTCTATACATTTTCAATAAATGATTGAAGTTGATGAATCCTGTATGATCAAGCAGGAATAGGGACTATCCCGCCTTTCTATATTTTGCAGGAGTAATCCCGACACGCTTCTTGAAGAACCGGTTAAAGTAATATTCATCTGAGAAGCCGGTTAATTCTGCAATTTCACTCAGCGACAAAGTTGTTGTCAGAAGCAGCTGCATTGCATGCTCCAGTCTGTGCTGATTCAGATAGGCGAATATGGTAGTTCCGGTCTGTTTCTTAAAGATGCGGTTCAGATAATCAAAATTAACAGAGAGAAGCTGTTCAATAGAGCTGCTGGTGATTTTGGTGTTGTAGGAAGAATGCAGATAATCCAGCAGTTCATTGATTTTGTCATACATAGAAGTGCTGATACTGGACTGTGAATGACCATATGCGTTGAACATCCATGTGCTGGAATACAGAGTCAGCATCTCCACAATGTGCCCGGAAGAAAGTGATTTGTAATACATATGACGAGTCTGTTCTTTTTGAATGGCAGATATCACCTGTTGTACAATTCGAGAAAATACCTGCGAATTCTCTATATGCATGTATTTAGGGATCATAATGGACGTATCGTTATAGTGGGCTTCGGAGATTGAGGACTCATTGTAATTACGGTACAGTGATGTCTTGATGATGTTTTGCATATCCTCTTTTGGTGCATTTTCATGCTTTACGAAAGTTGACGGATTGAAATGTACGAAGTAATAAGTGCTTCCTGCGAATTTATATCCTGCATGTTTGCAGCCGGGTTCGAGAAGCAGAATATCTCCTTGCTTTAATGGATATTCAGTTCCATTTTCTTTTAGATACATTTCCCCTGATGCAATAATATACAGAATATATTCTGAATTTGTTCGATGAAAATGCTTCCAGTTATCAGGTGTAACTGTTTGCCCAAGATAAGTAACGTGTGGAAGAATATCGGTTTTTAAAGAAAAAAATGTATTCATGTCTTTCCCCCCCCTTATATTGTTTATAACATATTGTGGGAGAACTCTCAAGTTTAAAGTCGCTATTGTACAAAAATATATCACCATATTACATTTGCGCTCAGATGCCGTGAGAGTATACTGAACTTGTCAGATGCCAAAGCAGTTTTCTGCAGTGGTGCAGCAAACAGTAACTCTATCTAATAAAAAACGTCCCGTAACTCTTTGTATTTTGGTTTGCTGTACATGATGATATATTTCTCGACTGATGAAAATGTTTGCAAGAAATGTTTCCAAGAAGTATTTTTTGTACTATAATTAATGTAGTTTTTTGTCGGGGAGAGAGAATGATGATTACAATTAAGGAAATAGCAGAAGAAGCAGGTGTCAGTGCAACAACGGTCTCAAATGTGTTGCACGGCAGAACAAAAAAAGTTTCACCGGAAATGATCAAGAAGATTCAGGATCTTTTGGAGGAAAAAAATTATGTGCCAAGATTTGGCCTGAATGCTTTGACAAACCGAAAGTCTAAGATGATAGGAGTATTGATCAGTACTCCTGAATTCGTGGAGAGGTCACCCTATGAAAGACCATTTTACGGAACTGTTATTGGTACACTGGAAAGTGCGTTCAGAGAGAAAGGCTATTATATTATGATATGCTCTTCGAAGAATATGCAAGAAGTTATGAGAATGATTCTTGGATGGAACGTTGATGGAGTGGTTTCCATATCCCTGCCCCCCAAATATTACCAGGAGATTAAAGAAATCACAGGAAAACCGGTAGTATCAATTGATATGGATGTAGATACCCCTTACACAACAGGATGCTATAATATTACTTCTACAGATGAGGTATGCGGAGAAAAAGTTGTTGAATACTTGTTAGAGAAAAATATCCGAAAGATTATTTATATCGCCAATGCGAAAAAAGGTGCAGATTACCGGCGCTATCAAGGTGCGTTGAAAGCATATAAATCAGCTCTTGGTGAGACGGCAGAACTGGAAGAGGTAATGCTGGGAACGACTTGTGAAGAAAGGATTGCGACATACCAGGAATTAGAAAAGTATATTGGGCATCATGCAGCACTTTTCTTTTCCACAGATTTTAATGCGGCAGAGGCAATGGGATATTTTAATAGAAAGAATATTCGGATTCCGGAAGATATTTCGATTGTCGGATGTGACGATGATGTGTTTGCAAGACTTAGTGTACCTAAACTAACCACTGTTAAAATTGACAGTGTAAGGAAAGCTGAGATCGCAGCAGAAGTCATGCTTTCATTGCTTGAGGGAAAGATAATTGAAGAAAAAGAAATTAAGGTTAATACCTGCCTGATAGAGAGAGACAGCGTTTTTATTAATGGAAAGGATAAGATGAATGCAGAGAATTAACATTAGTGAGAATGGACTGAATATGGTGTTTGAGATAACGGATCAGAACGAAGTAAAGTTTCTCCATTTTTCACAGCTTCCATTTCAGGAAGAGCTTATCAGAGATGATTACGAAAAGACGGGCTTCCGGCTTGTAGAGATAGAACTTGCAGGACTTGACCGTCCGGAAGAAAGACATGGCTCTAAGTATACGGTGACAGCACCGGGATATCGTATGAAATACGTTTCACACAAGGATGAACGTAACACATATGGGCGTAAGCTGGAATTTGTTACATGTGATGAAGAGACAGGTATCTATGTGACAAGCCATTTTCAATTCTACGATGGAATTGCTATGGCGAGATGCTATAGTGTTGTTGAAAATCGAGGAACAGAAGAACAGATTCTGGAATATGTGACTTCTTTTAATCTAAATGGACTTGAAAAAGAAGGAATTCTGCCGAGAGATCAGAAGATGAAAGTGGCAGTGATTCATAATTCCTGGCAGAGAGAAGTGCAATGGAAGGAATACACATTGCCACAGCTTGGTATTGAGCAGTCCCAGCCGGATCTGGCACTTCGTTCGTCAAAAGCATTTGGTGTGTCGAATACCGGAAACTGGTCTGCAAAGGAATATCTTCCTATGGGATGTGTATCCAATGAGGAGACTGGAAGCAGACTATTCTGGCAGATTGAACAGAATGGTTCCTGGCATTGGGAGATCAGCGATCAGACGAATCATCTGTATCTTCAGTTGTCCGGCCCGACAGAAAATCAGTCTCATTGGTTCAAGTGTCTGAAACCGGGCGAAAAGTTTGAATCTGTACCGGCCGCTGTAGGAGCAGTCCTTGGCGGAAATGAAGAGATGGCAGAGGAACTTACGAGATATCGCCGTCGAATCAGAAGAGAGAATGAAGATAATGAGAAGCTTGCTGTTATCTTTAATGATTATATGAATTGCCTGTGGGCAGAACCAACAACGGAAAAAGAGATTCCTTTGATTGATGCAGCAGCGGAAATCGGTTGTGAATATTATTGTATTGATGCAGGCTGGTATGCAGATGGATACTGGTGGGATGAGGTGGGAGAGTGGCTCCCGTCTGACAAGCGTTTTCCGAATGGTATCAAAGAGGTCATTGATTATATTCGATCGAAAGGAATGATTCCCGGACTATGGTTGGAACTTGAGGTTATGGGAATCCATTGTCCAAAGGTAAAAGATATGCCGGAAGACTGCTTTTTCCACAGACATGGAAAAAGAGTATATGATAGAAGCAGATATCAGCTGGATTTCAGACATCCGGCTGTCAGAGAACATGCAACGCAAGTGATAGATCGTCTGGTCAATGACTATGGTGTTGGTTATATTAAGATGGATTACAATATTGAGCCCGGACTGGGAACCGAGATAGATGCGGATAGCGTCGGAGATGGACTGCTTGGTCATGAAAGAGCATATCTTCAGTGGTTGGATGGAATTTTTGAAAAATATCCGCAATTGATTATTGAAAATTGTTCCAGCGGTGGACTGCGTATGGATTATGCGATGCTTCAGAGGCATAGTATTCAGTCTACCAGTGATCAGGAAGGATACCTGAATTATGCAACGATTGCGGCTAATTCCCCGCTTGGTGTTACCATGGAACAATCTGCGATATGGTCTTATCCCAGAATAGAAGGCGACGAAGAAGAGACTGTCTTCAATATGGTCAATGCCATGCTGATGCGTGTGCATCAGAGTGGTCATATGGTGGATATTGCACCGGAACGCAAGGCTTTAGTTAAAGAAGGACTTGATTATTATAAGGAGATCCGTTCAGATATTAAATGTTCAGTTCCATTCTGGCCAACTGGCTTCTCATCTTTTGCAGATGACTGGGTAAGCCTGGGACTGAAGGGAGAGAGAGCTACATATCTGTCTGTGTGGCGCAGAGGCGGCGGATCATATCTGGAGCTTCCTATTGCTCATTTGAAAGGAAGAGAAGTGGAAGTTAGATGCGCATATCCGATGAAAAGCGATTGCGATTATCATTGGAATGCACAGACAGGCATCTTGACAGTGATGCTTCCGGCGGTTCCTTCGGCAAGAGTTTTTGAACTGAAAAGTTGATAAAATTTCGTGAAAAGTGACACTATTTCGGGTCGAAATGCTTCGAAATAGTGCCTTTTTTTGTAAAAAAATAATAAAAAAATAAATATTTTTGTATACAAAAGGAATATAAAATGAGGATGAAAAAGCGAAATCTTAGTTAGGTTTGCTAAAAAACCTATTGACACACCAAGGCTTGACTCGTATAATTGGATATAGAGTTACAAAGGAAACAAAGAGAGGAGGAATACGTTAGAATGGGACGTAAAAAGAAACAGTTCTGGGAGAGTGTCCTGTACACAATTCCGGCAATTATTCTGGTTACGATTACTATCTACATTCCATTTGTAATGAGTGGTTATTATTCATTGACAGAATGGAATGGTATAGCAAAGGAACCAGTATTTATCGGACTCGATAACTTTAAGAAGGTTTTCAGCGGCTCTTCGGAATTTATAAAGAGTCTGATCTTTACAGGAAAGTATACGATACTTTTTATGATTTTCTCTAATGTACTTGCACTTGCGATTGCAGTAGCTCTTGTACAGAAAATCAGATTTGCAAACCTCATGAGAGGTATGTTCTTTGTACCTTACATAATGAGTATGATCATCGTTGGTTTCATTTGGAAATTCATCTTTTCCCAGGGATTCGAAGTATTATTCGAAATGACGGGATGGGGATTCCTCAATTGGAGCTGGCTGGGAGAAAGTAATCTGGCTTTCGTGGCAATAGTAATGGTTGGTGTATGGCAATCATTGGGCTTCTATATTGTACTCTATATTGCAGGTCTTCAGGCAGTACCTACAGACGTACTTGAAGCGGCAACAGTAGACGGCGCAACATCATGGAAGAGATTCTTTAAAGTAACACTTCCATTGCTTGGTCCTTCTATCACAACATGTGTATTTATGTCACTGACAAACGCGTTAAAGGTATTTGATATTATCCTGGCATTGACCAAAGGTGGACCTGGCGGATCTACATACAGTGCTACACTTGATATTTATCGTGAAGCATTCCAGAATAATAATTATGGTCTGGGTTCTGCAAAATCACTGGTATTCTTTGTGATAGTACTGGTACTTACACAGCTGGCTATGAAGATTATGAAAAGCAGGGAGGTTGATTTATAATGAGTTTATCACAGAAAAAGAAATTAAAATTAATCCTCCTTACAATTCTTATGGCGGTTGCAGCAGTTTGCTACATTTATCCTGTTTTCCTTATGTTTATTAACTCTGTAAAACCATTTGGCGAAGTCGTATCAGACGTAATTGCGTTACCAAGTAAGATTGAATGGGCGAACTATTCATACGTTATTGATAAGATGCAGTATGGTAAGTTGTTCTTTAACAACGTTATGATCACAGTGATTGGTATTGTTGGTATTATTATATTTGCTTCTTCAGCCGCTTATATTTTAAACAGAAGAAAGAATAAATACACAGCAGTTGCTTCATTGTTAATCACAACACCTATGTTGATTCCATTCCAGACAATCATGATCACATTGCTGAAGGTTATGAATGTAATTCATCTTTCTAACAGCAGAGTTGGTCTTGGTATTCAGTACTGGGGATTTGGTATTCCGATGGCTGCATTTATTTACAGTAACTTTATGGCAACGATCCCAAAAGAGATCGATGAAAGTGCATTTATTGATGGTGCCGGAACATTCAGAACATTCCGTTCTATTATCTTTCCATTGCTGAAGTCAGTAACATTTACAGTAATTGTACTGGATGTTATGTGGATTTGGAATGACTTCCTGTTACCATTATTGATGGTTAACAGCTCTAATGAGACTAAGACTCTTGTATTGGCTGCTTATACATTCGTAGGACAGTTTAATACACAGTGGCATTATGCGATGGCTGCGATGGTACTTACAATATTACCTTCTATCATTATCTTTATATTCCTGCAGAAGTATATTGTAGAAGGTGTTGTTGCGGGTGCTGTTAAAGGATAAAAAAAGAAAAGGAGAGAAAATTATGAAAAAGAAACTTGTAAGCGCATTATTGTGTGTTGCTATGGTTGCTACAATGTTAGCAGGCTGTGGCGGCAAAAAAGAAGCTGACAGCAGTGACGAAGGCGGAAGCGGAAGCTCAGGAGAGATCTACATGTTCATTTCTCAGCCAGAGTATGCTGACGCTATCAATACTCTGATTGAAGAGTATAAGACGGTTGAGCCAGATGTTACAATCAACTATGAGACAACTCAGAATGATTACCCGACACTGTTAAAGGCAAAATTAAACTCTGGTGATACACCGGATATCTTTTCTTCAACATCAGGAAAAGAAATCGAAGTTTACAAAGAGTACTCTTATGATCTGTCTGATCAGCCATTGATGGATTCAATGCTTCCAGCTGTAGCAGATACTATGAAAGATGCTAACGGCGAAGGCGTATATGGTATCGCAATCAAAGGTAACTACTTTGGATTACTTTACAACATGGATCTTCTTGAAGAAGCAGGAGTTGAGAAGATGCCAGAAACAGTTTCCGAACTGGAAGACTGTGTAGCTAAGTTAAATGATGCAGGAATCACAGCATTTACAGATGGTTATGCTGAGTGGTGGGTATTCAAACATATCTTCCAGCACTTTGCAGGCGCTGCTGTTGAAGACTATCCAGCATTTGTAGAAGCTATGGAAAATGGTGAAGCAAAATTAGAAGATTATCCAATTATTGCTGAGAACTACTTTGACTTTATTGATCTTGTTACAGAAAACGGAGATGCTAAACCTCTGGAATCTGACCTGAGTGCAGAAGAGGCTGCATTTGCAAACGGCGAAGCTGCTATCATGATTGGACAGGGCGCATGGGTTGAAGAAGATGTGAAACAGATTAATCCAGATATCAACATTGGATTCTCTGGTTATCCAGTATCTGATGATCCGGCAGACTGCCAGGTTATCACAGGTTCTGACCAGGCTCTTCGTATCAGCAAAGATTCTGAGAACTTAGATGCAGTTCTTGATTTCATCAACTGGTGGTATACATCTGATTATGGCAAAGCTTGGTTCACAGACGTTGCAGGCGTTGTTCCTCCAATCGAAGTAGATGGTGAATCTGATTATGCTGTAATCAATCAGGGTAATGCATCTGTAGAAGAAAAAGGAAGTGCTCCACTTGGAGTTATCTACTCAACAGACAGCTTCCATACTGCATTTGGTGAAGCTATGCAGGCATATGTAGGCGGACAGGCTACAAGAGAAGAGACGATGAAGACAATCGAAGAAAAATGGGTTGAAATCGACGGCTCTGGAAACTAATCAAAAGCAATAATTAAATAAATTATCAAATTTGCTTTAGGGGGGAAAGCTTTGCTTTCCCCTGTTTTTTTATACTATAAGGAATTTTGTTTCTAAACAAAATAGTTTATTTAGGAGGCCTAATATGAAATTTACAGAAGGTTATTGGGAGAAAAATGAAAGAGCAAATGCACTACATGCCGCACAGGCGTTTATTGTAGAAAAAATACCACATGGTATGAAAGTTGTAGCTCCGACAAGAGTGATTACTGATCGTGCAGGGGCATTGGATGTATCTACGATTACAACAGAATTTACGTCTATCAGAAAAGATATTATCAGCGTGAGAAGTTATCATTATGAAGGATATGATAAAAAAGAGCCACGTTATGAACTATTTGAAGATTATCAGGATACAGAAGTAGAGATTAATGAAAAAGAAGCGGTAATGACAGCAGGAAATGTGGCAGTAAGGGTTAACCGTGAAGATTTTAAAGTAACATTTGAGGCAGATGGAAAGGTACTGACAAGTATTGGTTTCCGTAACCTTGGATATATGCAGTATGACAGAAAGACATTGACAAAATTTCCAGAAGACAATTATATGGCAGCTGATTATAAACCATATATGATGACAGAGCTTTCTCTTGATGCAGGAGAATGTGTATATGGTCTTGGCGAGCGCTTTACAGCTTTTGTTAAGAATGGGCAGGTTGTAGATTGCTGGAATGAAGACGGAGGAACTTCTTCACAGATTTCTTATAAAAACGTTCCTTTCTATGTGACAAGCAAAAATTATGGGGTATATGTAGATCACAGTGACAATGTTTCTTTCGAGATTGCAAGTGAAAAAGTTGAAAATGTCGGATTTTCTGTAGAGGGAGAAGAAATCCGTTATCATATTATCTATGGAAAGACCATGAAGAATGTACTGGAGACTTATACAGATCTTACAGGTAAGCCAGCACTTCCACCGGCCTGGTCTTTTGGCCTGTGGCTTACAACATCATTTACCACAAATTATGATGAAGAAACCACAAGTTCTTTCATCAATGGAATGGCAGAGCGTGATATTCCGCTTCGTGTATTCCACTTTGATTGTTTCTGGATGAAGGAATTCCACTGGTGTGATTTTGAGTGGGATGAAAGAACCTTCCCAGATGTAAAGGGTATGCTTGACCGCTATAAGAAGAAAGGACTTAAGATCTGTGTATGGATTAATCCATATATTGCACAGGGAACCGCATTCTTCCGTGAAGGAATGGAAAAGGGATATCTGGTGCAGAGAGCTGACGGAAAAGGTATTAAGCAGATTGATAACTGGCAGCCGGGAATGGGTCTTGTAGACTTCACTAATCCTGATGCAGTTGCATGGTATACTGGAAAATTGAAGACATTGCTGGATATGGGAGTTGACTGCTTCAAGACTGATTTTGGTGAAAGAATTCCAATTGATGTGAAGTACTTTGACGGTTCAGATCCGAAGAGCATGCATAACTATTATACGAATCTTTACAACAGATGTGTATTCAAGCTTCTGGAGCAGGAGCGTGGAGAAGGCGAGGCAGTTCTTTTCGCAAGAAGTGCTACTGTTGGCGGACAGCAGTTCCCGATTCACTGGGGTGGCGACTGCTCAGCAACCTATCCATCTATGGCAGAAAGCCTTCGTGGAGGACTTTCCTTCGTACTATCCGGATTCTCATTCTGGAGCCACGACATGGGTGGATTTGAGATGACAGCAACTCCTGATGTATATAAACGTTGGCTGCAGTTCGGTCTGTTATCTACACACAGCAGATTACATGGATCAAAGAGTTATAGAGTACCATGGTTGTTTGATGAAGAATCCGTTGATGTATGCCGTGCATTTACAAAACTGAAAGCAAGGCTGATGCCATATATTTATCGTATTGCAGTAAACTCACATGAGACTGGTGTACCATCTATGAGACCGATGGTTCTGGAATTCGATAATGATCCGGCAGTCAGATATCTGGATATGCAGTATATGCTTGGTGACAGTATTCTTGTTGCACCAATCTTCCGTGAAGATGGCAATGTTGACTATTACCTTCCAAAGGGAACATGGACACATCTGTTATCTGGAGAGACAAGAGAAGGCGGCACATGGCAGAATGATACATACGATTACTTCTCACTGCCGGTATACGTAAGAGAGAATACACTCCTTGCCATGGGTGCAGAGGAAGACCGTCCGGACTATGATTATACAAAGGATGTACAGTTGCAACTCTATGCATTGAAAGATGGATGTGAAGCTGACTGTGAGATCACGGATCTGAAGGGAAATATTGTTTTAACAGCGAAGGCTTCTAGAACTGGAAATAAGATTACAGTTACTGTATCTGAGATCACAGAAGGTATGACATATCTTCTTGTCAATGTAAAAGAAGCAAAAAATATTTCCGGTGCAAAAGCAGAGACCACAGAAAAAGGTATCGTATTAACACCGGAAAGTAAAGAAGTAGTAATTGAGCTTTAATTCTCTGTCATATCAGGAGAATCCGAGTCTTCTTCGGAAGACTCGGAAGGCTCTTCTCTTATATACTTCGGAAAGATCTTATAATCAAAAATGTAGGATGTGCATAATGTAATCAGAGCAAAACCAAATAACAGCCAGAGCATATAGATAAAACTGAGACTTGCTGGAATCATCAGTGTCAGAACGGTTGGAACGATCAGGATGACCAAGATACAAAGTGTCCACTGAAAGCTTCCGACTCCCATTAAAAAGGCATTCTTAATGATATTACCAGTTGTGTTCTTAAATTTTGCCAGAACAGGAAAGGCGAAGGAAAGCATAAAAGCAATTAATGTAAATATCAAATATGCTCCGATCAAAAGTGGCTGGTATTTTCCCGCATTTGAAGAACTGTAGATACGTATATCTGCAAGCATGATAAATAACAGAAGAAGAGACGGTATCCAGATAGAAGTTGCCTGTTTAAAATTAGCTTTAAAAGCTTTGAAAAAGCTGCGTGCAATATATCCTTCCTGATCACGGGACATTTTAAGTGTTACAGAATACAATGCAGTTACAGAAGCACCGATTGTGATAATCGGGAGACAGCAGAGTAAGAATATCAGATTTAATATGCAAAGATCTGCCATCTTATTTAAGAAACGGAATACCGGGCCGTCCATATTAAAAATACTCATAAAAATACCTCCTTTGTATGAGAGGTATTATACTAAAAGATAGTGTGAAATGCAAGCAAGAAGGGGGTTTTAGACATGGGCGAATATCGTTTGCTCAAGAAAGATGAATGTGATATCAAAGACTCATTTTGGAGTTATTATATAGATTTGGTGAGAGATAAAGTCATTCCCTATCAGTGGGAGATATTAAATGACCGTATTGAGGATGCGGAACCGAGTCATGCAATCGACAATTTCCGTATTGCTGCCGGGGATATAGAGGGACATTTTTATGGCGAAGTATTTCAGGACAGCGATGTATCAAAATGGCTGGAAGCTGTTGGTAATATATTAATGCTTTCCAGGGATGAAAAACTGGAAGCACAGGCGGACAGTGTGATTGATATTATTGCAAGAGCACAGGATGAAAGCGGATATCTTGACACCTACTTTCTGATTGAAGCACCGGAGAAAAAATGGACCAATATATTGGAGTGTCATGAGTTATACTGTGCAGGACATTTTATCGAAGGAGCTGTTTCCTATTATCTTGCGACCGGCAAGAAAAAGGTGTTTGATGTGGCGGTAAAACTTGCGGATTATCTCTATGAGATGTTTGGAAAAGAAGAAGGAAAGCTGCACGGTTATCCGGGACATCAGGAGATAGAGATTGCTTTGTTAAAGTTATATGATGTAACTGGCAATGAGAAGTATTTTGAACTGGCACAGTATTTTATTGACACCAGAGGTACGAATCAGTTTTTTGAGGAAGAATTTGAGAAGCGTGATCATGTCTGCCAATGGACACAGGCCAAGGTAGAGGAGCCAAATCGCTGGTACAATCAGTTCCCTTATAGTTATTATAATCAGTTCCATCTGCCGGTGCGTAAGCAGAAGGAAGCGGTCGGACATGCGGTGCGAGGTGTCTATATGTATACCGCGATGGCTGATATTGCATCCAGAACAAAGGAAAAAGAGCTTTTTGATGCCTGTAAAAATATATGGAATAACATTGTAAAAAAACAGTTGTATATTACTGGAGGAATCGGCGCAACTCATTCCGGAGAAGCATTCACGGTGGCATATGATCTTCCGAATGATACGAATTATTCGGAGACGTGCGCGTCCATTGGACTAGTGTTTTTTGCACAGAAGATGCTGAAAAATGAAGTGGACAGAACATATGGAGATGTGATGGAGCAGGCACTTTATAATACAATTCTTGGTGGTATGAATTATGAAGGAAACAGATTTTTCTATGTAAATCCATTGGAAGTTGTCCCAGAGACTTGTCTTGGCAATACAGAGCGTAATCATGTGAAGCCGGTTCGCCAGAAATGGTTTTCCTGTGCATGCTGCCCTCCGAATATTGCTCGTACAATAGCGAGTCTGTGGCAGTATATTTACACTGCAGATGAAGATACTGCTTATGTCCATTTATATATAGGAAATGAGTCGGAGATTCAATTGACCGGTAATACGTTGCGCATCAGACAGACAACGGATTATCCGTGGAGTGGGAAAGTGGTACTTGAAATCAATGCGGATACTGAAGAGCCGATGACAGTCGCATTGCGTATTCCAACGTGGAGTGAAGACAAGTATAGTATCTGTGTGGATGGTGTCTGCCAGGATATCTGTGCAGAAAAAAATGGTTATGTACAAATAAAAAGAAACTGGAAAGGTAATCATCAGATTACCCTGGAACTTAAAATGGAGCCGAAACTGGTGCAGGCTAATCGTAAGATTCATTATAATGGCGGCCGTGCCGCGTTAGTATGTGGACCAGTAGTATATTGTCTGGAAGAAGCAGATAATGGGAAATATCTGAACCAGATCTTAGTAGATGCCAAGAGTGATTGGAAGGTAACAGAAGGAACTCTGGGAGGAAAGAGCTTGATTCTCGAAGGAAGGGGATGGCGTGAACAATCTCAGACAGATGAAGAATCCCTTTATCATGTATATCATGAAGAAAGAGAAGAGATCACGATAACTGCTGTGCCGTATTTCCTGTGGAATAATCGTAGTGATGGAGAGATGCAGGTATGGATGAGGGTAGGAAGATGATGAAGAAATTAATTTTAAAAGGAACAGATCTGGAGCTCAGTAATGTCTGCCTCGGAACAGCTAATTTTGGTGAGAAATTGACGAAAGAGCAGGCTTATGAGGTTCTTGATACTTATGTTGCGGCAGGTGGCAATTTTATTGATTCTGCCAATGTATATTGTAAATGGATTGAAGAACTTGGTAATTGCAGTGAACAGTATCTTGGGAGTTGGCTGCGGGATCGAAAGGCTTATAATAAGATTGTCATCGCTACCAAGGGAGGTCATTACGATTTTAAAGCACCGGAAATCTCCAGAGTAAGAGAAGAGACAATTCGTGCAGATCTGGAGGAAAGTCTTCAGACATTGGGAGTTGATCATATTGATTTTTACTGGCTTCACAGAGATGATGAATCTGTAGATATTACAGAGATCGTCGATATTATGGAAACGCTTGTAAAAGAGGGGAAGATTCGATATTATGGTGCTTCAAATTATAAGCAATATCGAATAGAGCAGGCTGTATCATATGCAGAAGAAAAGGGATTCCAGGGATTTACTGCTGTGTCAAATCAGTGGAGTATGGCTAGAGTGAATCCGGGAGGAAATATGAATCAGGATCCGTCACTTGTGTTGATGGATTCAGATTATTATCAATGGCATAAGCGCAGCAAGATGCCGATTATTCCGTTTTCTTCCAGTGCCCATGGCTTTTTTGATAAACTAGACCGAAAGTTGAAGATGGAGGAAGATATGAAAAAAGCTTATATGAACCAGGATAATCTGGAGATGTATCAGACATTGTGCAAATTACGGAAAGAGACAGGGGCATCATTATATGCTCTTTCCATTGCATGGCTTACGAATCAGCCGTTCCAGACATTGCCGGTGGCAGCTGTCTCCCGGCCAGAGCAATTGGATGATTTTGTTGCTGCAAGCAGTTTGAAGCTAGAAAAAGATGTGATAGAAAAATATAGTCTGTAGGAGGAAAAGAGTATGAAACAGTGGTGGAAAGAGAGTGTTATTTATCAGATTTATCCGAGAAGTTTTGCGGACAGTAATGGAGATGGAATCGGAGATTTGAACGGAATTACAGAACATCTGGATTATCTGAAAGAACTTGGCATAGACGTTATCTGGCTTTCTCCGGTATATCAGTCCCCGAATGATGACAATGGATATGATATCTCAGATTATCGTGCGATCATGAAAGAATTCGGAACCATGGATGATTTCGACCGGATGCTTCAGGAAGCTCATAAACGTGGTATTAAGATTGTTATGGATCTGGTGGTAAACCATACATCTGATGAACATGCATGGTTTGTAGAAAGCAGAAAATCAAAAGACAATCCATACCGTGATTATTATATCTGGAAAGAAGGAAAAGATGGCAAAGAACCAAATAACTGGGGATCTAATTTCGGTGGCTCCGCATGGCAGTACGATGAGGCAACGGATATGTATTATCTGCATTGCTTCTCCAAAAAGCAGCCAGATCTGAACTGGGAAAATGAAAAGGTCAGAGAAGAAGTCTATGATATGATGACCTGGTGGTGCGAGAAGGGCATTGATGGATTCCGTATGGATGTCATTAACATGATATCAAAGGATCAGTCATTCCCGGATGGAACAGTCGATGACGGCTTATATGGCAATCATCAGCCGTTCGTATGTGATGGACCAAGAATTCATGAGTATCTGAAAGAAATGAATCAGAAGGTACTTCAAAAGTATGATATTATGACGGTGGGAGAGGCGTTGAATACCAAAATTGATCATGCAATGCAGTATGCCGGTGAAGATACCAACGAATTAAATATGGTCTTTCATTTTGAACATGTATCGCTGGGTGAAACAATCGTTGGAAAATGGACTAACAAAAAGGTTCCGTTAAGAGAATTAAAAGATACGTTGAATAAATGGCAGATTGAATTCGAAGGAAAGGCATGGAACAGTCTGTATCTGGATAATCATGATCAGCCAAGGGCCGTGTCCAGATTTGGAAATGACAGCCCGATGTTCCGTGTAGTTTCTGCAAAAATGCTTGCTACCTGCCTGCATATGATGAAAGGTACTCCATATGTATTCCAGGGAGAGGAACTGGGTATGACCAATGCATATTATGATAATCTGGAAGATTACAGAGATATCGAGACCATCAATGCATTTTATGAACTGACAGAAAACGGTCTGGTCACAGAAGAAGAGATGATGGAATGCATTAAGAATATCGGACGTGATAATGCCAGAACTCCAATGCAGTGGGATAAGAGTCCAAATGCCGGATTCACCACCGGAACTCCATGGCTTAAGGTGAATCCAAATTATATGCTGATCAATGCAGAAGATGAGAGGAAAGATCCAAACAGCGTCTTCCATTACTATAAGAAGCTGATTGCTCTTCGTAAAGAATATGAGATTATCGTATATGGTAAATTCGGAAGTCTCTTGGACGAAAGTGAAGAGATCTATGCATACGAAAGAACCCTTGGAAATCAGAGAATGATCGTTGCTTGTAACTTCACAGACAAGGAAGTTGCCTGCGATTTATTCGAGAACACAGAAGATGGAAAAGAGTTGATTTCAAACTATAAACAACACAAAGATGGATTATTAAGACCTTACGAGGCGAGAGTGGTACTGTTGGCTCAGTAGGTTTTGTTGTCA